>NZ_JAQQPS010000022.1:0-103972 GCF_036688685.1 Massilia sp. S19_KUP03_FR1
TTGGTAGACGCGCATGGTTCAGGTCCATGTGCCTTCGGGTGTGGGGGTTCGAGTCCCTCCGTGGGCACCAACTACCGAATATGTAAGCGAAACGCCGTAATCTTTGAAAAGAGATTACGGCGTTTTTCTTTGTGCGCGCCGTTTGAACGGTTATGCTCAGTCCGATGATGTTTCTCGCTCCCCTCCTCGCCGGCATGCTGATGTCGGTTCAACTCCATGCCGCACCGGCGCCCTGGTATCAATGGCGCAGCAAGGTGGACGGCAAGCAGACGTGTTCGCAAACGCCGCTCGGACCGGGCTGGGAAAAGGCGGCCGGCCCGTTTAGCGATAGTCGTTGCGAGAAACGTATCGTTGTTAAATAATAGGTCAGACATAAAAACACGAAGGTCCCATCCGCACGACAAATCTGAGGAGAAAATCGATGTTTACCAACCCTGAACAATTCGCTGCCGCCACCAAGACCCTGTTCGATCTCCAGATGCAGACGTTCAATGCACTGACGAGCAAGGCGGTGCAAGGCGTCGAGCAAGTGGTCAACCTGAACATGGCCACCGCCAAGAAGGCGTTCGAAGGTACGATGAGCGCAGGCGCGCAAGCTGCGCAGGACCCGAAAGCGGCGATGGCGGCAGCGGCACAGATCAAGCCGGATATGGCGGGTGCGGTGCAGTACAACAGCCAGTTGAAGGTCATCATCGACGACATCCAGAAAGATTTCCGCCAGGCCGCAGACGCCCACGTGGCCGAAGCGAAAAGCACGCTCACGGCCCTGATCTACGATGTCACGCAAAACGTCAAGCCGGGCCAGGAAAACGCGGTCGAGATCATCAAGTCGGCCATCGACAATGCGTTCCAGGGCTACGAAAAAGTGACACAGGCGACGCGCCAGGCGGTCGAGGTAGTCGAGCAGCAGATCGCCAAGGCCACGGCGCAGGTTGCGCCCGGCAGCAAGCCGGCAGAAAAGCCGGCTGACGAATCCTGACAGGCATGGTGAGGTGAGCAAAACAAAGCCGGTCGCGATGACCGGCTTTTTCATGGTGCCTCGCTCTGCAAACCGAGCAGATCTTCGAACTGCGCGAACGCGGCGTCGTCCTTGACCACCGCGCGCAGCCAGACGTGCAGGGGCTGTTCGCCCCAGTGCGCGGCCTTGTCGGCCAGGTAGGCGACCGGGCTATGCGGCTCGGTGCGGCGGAAGAAATCGGCCACCGCGCGCAGCTGCGCCAGCGCCTGGGCGCGACCCTGCGTGGTGCCCTCGACTGTGTGGGCCGGCTCGGATACGGTTGTCGCTGCGGCCGGCCCGGCGGCGGCAGCAGGCCCACCCGCCAGCTGGCGCACAAAATGCAGCACCGTCTGAAGGGCTGCTTTCGCGGCCGTCAAACCGGGACCGTCGTCGGGCAAGCGCGCATCGATCACGGCTTCCAGCCGGCTCAGCGCGGCCTCGCACAGTTCGCAGTCCTGCAACAGCGCCGCGGCGAATGCGCGCGAGCTGCGCCGGCGCGCCGTGTCGAGCGCGCTGGTGGCCTCAAGCCCCGCTGCATTCGCGCCGGCCACGCGCTGCATTGAAAAGGCGCCATCTTCCGTCACGGGCATTTCGAGCATCAGCTGCGGCGCGCGCGCGGCGATCCAGGACAGGTTGCCGATGCGTTGTTCGACACCGTCGTCGAGCGTCGGATACAGATGGTCCCAGAAGCGCTCGCACAGTTCGGCCAGCACGACCAGGCTGTCGGCCAGGCCGCGCATGCCTTGCGTCTTCGCGCTCGCCTCCACCAGCCAGACCGCCAGCTGCAGGTCCTTGCTGCGCTGCGCGATCAGGCTGGCGCATTGTCTGGCCACGAACTTCCAGTCCGCTTCCTTGAGCGTGGTGACCCACGCGCCCTGGTCGATCGACGGATCGTCGGCCTGGCGCGCACGGTTGACCGCGTCCAGCTCGGGCGAAAAGGCCAGGTCGTCGCCGCAGGGCTGGTCGGCGCTGATCGGCGCCAGTAATTCTTCGAGGTTGAGCATGACAGTCTCCTTAGGCTGGCTCGATGGCGTACTTGAATTTGCCGGCGCGGGTGGCGCCGACCTTGATGCGGGAAATCGGCGCGCCTTCGGCCAGCCGCGCCAGTACCGAGTCGGCAATCTCCGGCAGCAGCGTGCCATTGAGGATCGTGTCGACGTTGCGCGCCCCCGAATCGACTTCGGTGCAGCGCGCCAGTACGGCCGCCACCAGCGCGTCATCGTAGACAAAGCCGGCCTTGTGATTGTCGAGGATGCGGCGCGCGATTTTATCGAGTTTCAGGCGGATGATATTGGCCAGCACCTCGTCGCGGATCGGGTAGAACGGCACCACCACCAGGCGGCCCAGGAACGCCGGCTTGAAATGCTTGACCAGCTGCGGGCGGATCAATTCGGCCAACTGGTCGGGTCGCGGCAGTTCCGCCACGGTCTTGTTCAGGCACGCCTGCATCATCTGGGCCGAGGCCACGTTCGACGTCAGGATAATGATGGTGTTGCGAAAATCGATGGTGCGGCCTTCGGCGTCGTCCAGCACGCCCTTGTCGAACACCTGGTAAAACAGTTCGAGCACGTCGGGATGGGCCTTTTCCACTTCGTCGAGCAGCACCACGCTGTACGGATTGCGGCGCACCGCTTCGGTCAGCACGCCGCCCTCGCCATAGCCAACGTAGCCCGGCGGCGAACCTTTCAGGCCGGAGACACTGTGCGCTTCCTGGTATTCGCTCATATTGATCGTGATGCGTTTGCGTTCGCCGCCATACAGCAGCTCGGCCAGTGCCAGCGCGGTCTCGGTCTTGCCGACACCCGAGGTGCCGACGAACAGGAACACGCCTTTCGGCTTGTTCGGATCATCCAGGTTGGCCCGCGCCGTGCGCACGCGCTGGGCCACCGCCTGCATCGCGTGGGGCTGGCCGAGGATGCGCTCTTCCAGCAACGGCTGCAACTGCATCACGGTGCGCACCTCGTCCTTGACCATGCGGCCCAGCGGGATGCCGGTCCAGCCGGCGACGATGTCGGCGACCGTGTGGCCGTCGACCTGCACGGGCACCAGCGGCGCTTCGCCCTGCACCTCGCGCAATCTGGCGAGCAGGTCGCGCAGCGATGCGGTGTCGCCTTTGGCGTCACCGTTTTCGAGGGCGGTGCGCAGGAGCCCGATCTCGACGCAGAGCGCCTGTTCCTTCTCCCAGCGCTGCTGCTGGTGGGCCTGGTCGTCGAGGGCCATGGCGCGTTCGCTGCCAAGCGCGGCGAGCCGTTCGCCATGCTCCATGCCGGCGCTTTGCTCACGCATCAGGCTTGCCACCTGCGCATCGATCTGTTCAAGGCGGCGCGTGCACATTTCGATCAGCGCCGGCGTCGCACTCTGGCCCAGCGCCACCTTGGCGCAGGCGGTATCGAGCACGCTGATGGCCTTGTCGGGTAGCTGGCGGCCGCTGATAAACCTGTGCGACAGGCGCACCGATTCCGTGATCGCGTCGTCGTAAATGCGCACATTGAAATGGGCTTCCATTAACGGCGCCATCGCGCGCAGCATGGCGCAGGCGGTCGCTTCATCGGGCTCCTCGACCTTCACCACCTGGAAGCGGCGCGCGAGCGCGGCATCCTTTTCAAAATATTTTTTGTACTCGCCCCAGGTGGTCGCGGCAATCGTGCGCAGTTCGCCGCGCGCCAGTGCCGGCTTCAACAAATTGGCCGCGTCGTTCTGACCCGCCGCGCCGCCGGCGCCGATCATGGTGTGCGCTTCGTCGATGAAAAGAATGATCGCGTGCGGGCTTTTTTTCACTTCGTCGATGACGTTTTTCAGGCGGCTTTCAAATTCGCCTTTCACGCTGGCGCCGGCCTGCAGCAGGCCCATGTCGAGGGTGTGGATCTCGACGCCGCGCAGTACTTCCGGCACGTCGCCGCTGGCGATGCGCAGCGCCAGTCCTTCCACCACGGCGGTCTTGCCGACGCCGGCCTCGCCGGTGAGGATCGGGTTGTTCTGGCGCCGCCGCATCAGGATGTCGATGGCCTGGCGGATCTCGCCATCGCGCCCGATCACTGGGTCGACCTGGCCCGCGCGGGCGCGCGCGGTCAGGCAAGTGGTGAACTGGTCCAGGGCCGGCGTTGTCAAGCCGGCCTGCAATTGCGTGACGGGGTCGGCGCCACGGTCCTGTACCGGCGCCGTCACGGGCGACTCCTGCGAGCCGCGCATCAGTTTGTCGAAATCGTGCTTCAGGCGATCGAGTGGAAATTCGGCGAACAGGGTCGAGCCGCGCTGGGCCAGCTGCGCCAGTGCCGGCTCGGTTAGCAGCGCCAGCAGCAGGTGGCCGCTGCGGATCTGGTTCGGGCCGGCCGTGCCGAGCGAGGCGATCAGCCAGGCGTGTTCCAGCAGCAGCGGCAGGTGGCGCGAAAACACCGGCGTGCGCGTGCTGCCGCTGGCGAGGTGCTCGACTTCGCGGCGCAGGTCCGCCTCCAACGCCGTCACGCTGATGCCGCAAGCGCGCGCGGCCACCGCCAGATCGCACTTCGGTTGCTCCAGCAGCGCCAGGAACAGGTGCTCGATGTCGACTTCGTACTGGCCCATGCCGACGCACAGCGAAGCGGCGCGGGTCGCAGCCGCACGGGTGGTGTCGTTCAACTTGCCGATCAGGGTTTTCAGGTTGATATCCATATGCTCCTCAAGTGATGTTATGCGCGCGTGGCGCGCGCGCCGCGGCTGATGGCGTAGTGCAGCGACGACGGCTGCAGCACCGCATTGAAGTTGACCGGCTCGGCCCCCGATTCGAGCTCGAGCGTGCCGTTGATGACGAAATTGAGCCGGTTCACGCTGCCCGGCTCCTGTTCCAGCGCGGCGCAGACGCCGGACAAGCGCGGCTCGTGCGCGACCACCGCCTCGACCAGGCTGGCACAGATCTGCGCACGCTCCTCTGTGCTCGACAGGCAGTAGCCGGCGAAGTCGATCAGGCCATAATTGAGAACCGATTGTTTCGCCTCGGGATACTGGTCGAAGGTCTCTTTCGGCAAGGCCAGCCGGGTGTTCAGGAGCGCTTCGAGATCACGGGCGATGCTGTCCTTGAGCTGCTCGATGCTCATGCGCGGCAGGACGCCGCCGCTGGCCTGGTGGCGCGGGTCCATCAGGCGGTCCAACAGACCGGGCACATTGCCTTTCATGCCACTCTCCAAAGAAAACCGCGGCGCATGGCCGCGGTCGGGTCGCTTGAGCGCTGCGTGCTGTTAGACGATCTTGTTGGTGGACAGGTCCCAGCCGCCGGACGTGTTGCCGCCGGCGCCGCCGGTGACTTTCTGCTGGGTGTACTTCCACTTGATCTTCGAGAATTTCAGGCCGACGCTTTCGTTGAGGATGTCGCCTTCGGTCACCATCGGTGTGACTTCGCCGATGAGGACGTTCTCGATTTCGATTTCAAAGTACTTGATGCGTTCACCCTGGCCGTCGGCGCGCATGAATTCGAACTTGGCCTTGGGGATGGTTTTGCCCGACGAGCAGGTTTGCAGCAGCAGCGGCGTGGCCAGGTCGGCCAGCTTGTTGAGGGATATTTCGGAGTGCTCGCAGCGCTCGGCGGTGTGACCACCGCCGGTCGATGCCGTCGCCGATTTTGGCTGCGAAACACCCCACGACACGGATTTGCACTCGATCCAGTCGCGGTGCTTGTCGTCGGCCGACTCGCCCTTGATACCATCAATTTGCAGATATACGTCAATTGCCATGTCTTGCTCCAGTTAGGTTAAAAAACATCAGGATTTGGTCGATTGCGGCAACTCCGCGACCAGTCGGAGCGAAACGGACAGCTCGTCGAGCTGGAAATGCGGACGCAGGAACGACACCGCGCGGTACACGCCCGGCCGGCCCGGCACTTCGGATACCTGCACACTGGCTTCGCGCAGGGGAAACTGGGCCTTTTGCTCCTGGCTGGCGTTATCGTCGAGCAGCACGTACTGGGTCAGCCAACGGTTCAGGTAGTCTTCCACGTTGACCGCCGCGGCAAAGCTGCCGATCTTGTCGCGCATCATCGCTTTCATGTAGTGGGCAATGCGCGAGACCGCATAGATGTATTGCAGTTGCGACGACAGCACGGCGTTGGCATTGGCCGCGTCGGTGCTGTATTTGCGGGCGCGCTGCGCCGACTGGGCGCCGAAAAATGCGGCGTACGAGGTGTTCTTGCAATGCACCAGCGAGATAAAACCGAGGTCCGACAATTCCTTTTCGCGCCGGTCGGTGATCGACAGCTCGGTCGGGCATTTCAGCGCGACTTCGCCTTCGTCGGTCTTGAAGGTGTGCGTGGGCAGGTTTTCGACCAGGCCGCCGCCCTCGACGCCGCGAATGGCCGCGCACCAGCCATAGTCTTCGAATGCGCGCATCAACTTGGTGCCGAAAGCATAGGCCGCGTTGCACCACAGGTATTTTTGGTTGTCCTTGCCATCCACGTCTTCGATGAAATTAAAACCTTCGGTGGTGCTGCCGTCGATCGGGTTGAACGGCAGGCGGCCCAGGAAGCGCGGCACGGTCAGGCCGACGTAGCGCGCATCTTCCGAGTCGCGGAAGGCTTTCCACTTGGCGTATTCGACAGTATCGAAAATCTTGGCCAGATCGCGTGCCTTGCCCAGGTCGCTGAAGCTGTCGACGCTGAACAGCTCCGGATCGCATGAGGTGATGAACGGCGCGTGGCTGGCGGCGGCCACGTGCGACATCTGCTCGAGGAAGTACACGTCTTCCGGCTGGCGCGTCATTTCGAAGTCGCCGATCAGGGTGCCGTAGGGTGCGCCGCCGAAGGTGCCGAATTCTTCTTCGTACACTTTTTTGAACAGCGTGCTCTGGTCGAATTCCATCGCGGCCTGAAAATCCTTGACCAGTTCGCGCTTGGTGGCATTGAGCATGCGGATCTGCTGGCCGGCGCTGGTGGTGGAGTTGCGCACCAGGTAGTGCAGGCCGGTCCAGCTGCGTTCAAGCTTTTGAAATGCCGGTGCATGCATGATGGCCGAGAGCTGCGTCGAAATCATGCGGTCCAGTTCCGCCAGGCGCGCGTCGAGCGTGGCCGACAGATTGTTCGACATGACCACGGTGCCTGCCATCACCTGCGTGACCAGCTCCGAGATGATGTCGCGGGCGCGCGCATGCTCGCTGTTGGATTTCGCCACACGGCTGTCTTCGACGATCTGGTCGAGCAGGCTGGTGTCGAGTTCGATGGCGGCGGGTGCGTGCGCCTGTTCCAGGATGGCGTCCATGTCAGTCCTCCTTGCCGGCACGGCGCAAGCTGGCCAGTTTTTCGGTGTTGCCCAGCACTTCGCTGAGGATGTCGTCGAGCAGGTCGTTGCCGGCCAGCTTGTTGCGCAGGTCGGCCAGCCGGGTGCGCGCATCGAGCAGGCCTTTCAACGGCGCCACCTGCTGCACCACCGCTTCCGGACGGAAGTCCGCCATCTGGCGAAACTGCAGCTCGACGCCGAACTGGCCACCCTCCCCGCTCAGGTGGTTGTCCACCTTGAACGCGGCCACCGGTGCGATACCACCGAGCACTTCGTCGAAATTGTCGGAATCGATATTGACGAAGTTGCGGTCCTTCAGGCGCTTTTTTTCGCTGGCCGGATCGGCGCCGAAGTCACCGACGACGCCCACCACAAAGGGCAGTTCCTTGTTTTCGATCGCGTCGCCGATTTCCACGTCGTAGGTCATCTGCACGCGCGGGGCGCGCACTTTTTGCAGGCGCTTCTGCACGCTGTCATTTTTTGCCATGTCCACTCCCGGAGAAATTGCTGAAATTATTTGAGCGCGCTGAATGGATCGCCGCTCGGCTTGGCGTTTGTAGCTGCCGCTGTCGTCGCCGTCGCCGTGGTCGCGGTGCTCGCTTTCGGTTTGACCGGCACAACGCGCGGCGCCGGACGAACCGCCGGTACCAGGATCTCTTCGCCGAGGCTGTTGCGCAACAGCCTTGCCAGGTCCTGCGCTTCCGTGCGCACCGTGCCCGACAGGTTGTTCTTGCGGGTCAGGTCGGCCAGCGCCTTGCTCGACAGGCGCAGCCCGCTGACTGCCACCACGCTGTTGGCCAGCGTGTCGTCCGGGTCGCGGTGCAGAGCTTCGAGGGCGTTGACGATCGCCTCGCCGTAGTTGTTGCTGTCGAAGCGCATCTGGGCCATGCGCACCCATGGCGCCTTGTCGGCCGGGTAGGTGGCGCTGGCCTGTTTCAGCAGGGCGTAGGCCTTGTCGGGATGGCCGGACAGCGCGGCGGCATTCGCTTCGGCCATGGCGGCCTTGATGCTGACCGTCCTGGCGACCGGTGTGTCCGCAGGCGTAGGGGACGTCGCACACGCGCTCAGCATGGCAACGCAAACAAGGCTAGGCAAAATGCAGTGGAACTTCATCGCTCTCTCCGGTGGCTAAAAACAGACGCCATTATTCGGCAAGCTTTTTTTCGTCAATTGCGCAGAGTCAACTCCAGTTTAGTTCCTGTTACTTTCGCGACCGATGCTCGAAAGCTTGTGCAGGCGCAGATATCAACGTTGTACATCCCGTTAAATGGGCGCTGTGAATAATTTACGAAAGGAAAGGAATTCCATGAGAGCAAATTATCTGGCCCTGCTGACCAGCGTTGCCTTGCTCGCGGCCTGCGGTGGCATGGGCAAAGCGCCGGAACTTGCCGATGCGCAAAAACCGGCGCGCACCGTCAGCGTTCGCCTGCACGCAGCCAACAAACTCAATACCGATGCACGCGGCCACTCGCTGGCCCTGGTCGCGCGCGTGTACAAGCTGCGCCAGTCGGCCGCGTTCGAGTCGGCGCCGTATGCGGCGTTTTTATCGCCCCAGGCGGAACAGGCCGCGTTTGGCGCCGACCTGCTGGAAGTGAAGGAAATCACGCTGGTACCCGGCCAGAAATACGAAGTGCAGGAAAAGGTCAGCCGCGAGGCCGGCTACATCGGCATTGTCGCCCTGTTCAACAAACCGGCGCCGCAACGCTGGCGCCTGGCCTACACAGCCGCCGAGGCCGAGCCGGTCGGCGTGACGGTCGGCCTGTATGCCTGTTCGCTGGCGTCTGGCGCAGGGGCCAAGGCGCACCCGCCGAAGCTGGCCTTGCCGGATGGCGTGCGCTGCCAATAATCCAACATCTCGAGGTGCCATGAATACGCCATTAAAAGTCATGTGGGGCGAGGGCCTGTTCCTGCGCCCCCAGCATTTCCAGCAGCAGGACCGCTACCACGAGGCGCGATTGCACCAGACCGCCAGTGCGCTGCACCCGTACGGCTGGGGCGTGCGCAAGCTCGTGCTCGACCTGGAAGCCTTGCGCAGCGATACCCTGCGGGTGCTGGCGCTGTCGGTCATCTTCCCGGATGGCGAGGTGTACCATGCGCCGGACGGCGACACGCTACCGCCGCAAGTGCGCCTCGACCAGCTTGCGGCCGGCGTCCAGACGGTGACCTTCCATGCCGCCCTGCCCGCCATCAAGACCCACGGCGAGAATTGTGCACCGCGCGGCGGCAACGCGAGCGACACCCGGTTCGCCCAGGATGAACACGAAACGCAGGACATGTTCAGCCGCGCCGCCGACGCCCCGGTGACCTTCCTCACCAAGACCTTGCACCTGGTCGCCGACGCCGACGCACTCGATGCATTCATCAGTTTTCCACTATTGCGCTTGCGCCGCATGGCCACCGGCGGCTTCGAGCCGGATCCTTCGTTTGTCCCACCCTGCGTATCGCTCGAGGCGGCGCCGGGGATGCGTCTGCAACTGGCGCGCCTGATGGAAAAGATGCTGGCCAAGGTGAATGCACTTTACGGCCACCATCGCGAACCGAGTAAAAATGTGGTCGAACTGCGCGGCGGCGATGTCTCGTCGTTCTGGCTGCTGCACACGGCCAGCACCGGTTACGCGGCGCTGTCGCACCTGTACAACCAGGCCGACCTGCATCCGGAGCGCCTGTTCGAGCAGCTGCTGCACCTGGCGGGCGGCTTGATGACGTACTCGCGCAGCTACCGGTTGGAGGAGCTGCCGGCTTACCGGCACGACGATCCGGGGCCGGCGTTTTTCCGCATGGACCACATGATCCGCGACCTGCTCGATACCGTGATTTCGTCAAAATACTTTTCGATTGCGCTGTCCAACGACCGCCCGCCGTATTACCTCGGCACGCTCGACTCGGGCAAGATCAACACGCAAACGGTCCTGTACCTGGCCGTTTCTGCCGACCTGCCGGCACTGAAACTGGTGGAGATCGTGCCGCTCCAGTTCAAGCTGGGCGCGCCGGAAGACGTCGATCGGCTGGTTCTCTCCGCCCTGCCCGGCGTGAAACTGGTGCACGCGCCGCAGGTACCGGCCGCGCTGCCGGTGCGGCCCGATACCTATTACTTTGTGCTCGACAGCCGCGGCACGCTGTACGAGAACATGCTCAAAGCGCAGGCGATGTCGCTCTACGTTCCGGCCGGCCTGCGCGACCTTAAACTTGACCTGATTGCGATCTCCCAATGAGCTCACTGAGCACGCCCATCGATCGCCGTGACGCCCCCGCCAGCGCCAGCGCCCGCTGCGCCGGACCGGGCAGCCTGGTCGACATGATGTACGAAGGCTTCTACGCCCTGTTCCTGCTGAAGAACGGCTGCTGCCCCCGGGACCAGGCCGGCTTCACCGGCCACATCAACCAGTTCCTCGCTGACATCGATCGCAATGCCAAAGCCGCCAGCATCCATGTCGACGACGTCACTGCCGCCAAATATGCATTCTGCGCAGCGGTCGATGAAATCATCCTGCGCTCGCAGTTCGACCTGCGCGATGCATGGGAAACGCGGCCGCTGCAGCTGCGCATCTTCGGCGATCAGCTGGCCGGCGAACACTTTTTTGACCGGCTGGAAGAGCTGCGCGCGCGCGGCAGCGCACATCTGCAGGCACTGGAGGTATTCCATATGTGCCTGCTGCTGGGATTCCAGGGCCGCTACGCGCTCGACGGCGACGACAGGCTGAACTACCTCAGCGCCCGCCTGGGCGACGAGATCGCGCGCATGCGCGGCAAGAGCCGCGGCTTCGCACCGCACGCCGACCGGCCCGACCAGGTCGCCAACAAGCTGCGCAGCGACCTGTCGCTATGGGTGCTGGCAGGGGTCTTCTCGGTGGCGGGACTGGGCGCGTATCTGGGCTTTCGCGCCACCCTGGAACACGATACATTGACCACGCTGGCGGCTTACAACGACCTGATCAAGCTGCCGCCGCGCGCGGCGAACGTGACTATCACACTGCCGTAAAACCGCTGCTTACTGAATGACCTTGAATTCGATGCGGCGGTTACGGGCCCGGCCCTCGGCAGTGCGGTTGTCCGCCACCGGCCGGTCCGGTCCTTCACCGGAAACGGCAATCGCATCCAGTGCCACGCCGCGCCCGGCGACATAATTTTTCACTGCATCGGCGCGCGCCTGGCTGAGCGACAGGTTACCCGCGCGCGAACCGGCGTTGTCGGTGTGTCCGATCACTTCCACCTTCTTGTTTTTGAGCTTCAGCAGCGCCACGCTCATCTGGTCGAGGATGGCCTTGCCCGATTCCGTCAAGGCAGCCTTGCCCGATTCGAACTCGATGATGCGGTTGCCCAGCGCCGTGTCGAGCACCGCCTGCTCCGCGACCACCACGCGCAGCCCGTTGTTGACGGTGTAGGTGGGATTGAGCGTGGTGGCGATGTCGTTGGCGATTTGCTGGCGCTGCGCGTCGTCGGCGACGTCGCCGCGCAGGCTGACCACATTGCCGTCAACCTTCAGCTGGCCACGCGTGACCATCTTTAAATTCGGCGTGATCAGCTTGTGCAAATACGCGTTCCAGTTGGCCGGCACCGCGACCGTGCCGACGGCCAGCTGGTCGACCACGCGGTTGGCGCCGTAGACTTCGCGCAGGCGCGCCAGCAGCGCCGCCTTGGAGGCTTCGTCGGCCAGCGTGCCGCTGACGACGATAGGCGCTTCGGGCACGGCAGGCGCCTGCGCGTGGGCGACCGCTACGGTTGCGGCCAGCAGGCAGGTGCAGAGGACGATGGCTTTCACGGGGCAGCTCCAATAAACGTTTGCAGGAAAAGTTCACGCGCCATATTCAGGGTCAGCTGTGGCCCGGCGAGGTAGCTGGCCAGCGTGCGCGCGTCGACGTCCTGGCGCAGCTGGTGGTCGACCCAGCCGGTATCGGCAAAGCGAATTTGCTGCTCAGCCGCGGCCAGCGGGTCGATGATGGCGCCCAGCGTTTCGGCTGCAGCGTCGCAGGCGGCCAGTACCAGCACCGGACTGTCATCGATGCAGGTGAAAAATATCGCCAGGTCGACCGCGGGCTGGCGCAGGAACGGCGCCGTCAGCGCCAGCCAGAATGCAGCCACGCGATGGCGCTGGGCCGGATCGCGCGGCAGCGGCAGCACCAGACTTTTGTTCAAGTCCGCGCTGCGGCTGTGCATCACCGGTTGCAGCACCAGGCCCAGGGCCAGGATCAGGCGCGCGCAATCGAACGGCGCGCCCGACTGGCGCAGCAGGCCGCCCAGCGCACCGATGGTGGCGGTCTCCATGAAGCACGCCAGCGCATCGGCCGCGGCCACGCCGTCGACCGGCACCTGGGCCGCCGGTATCGCGTGCAGCATCGCGGACGGGTCGCGGCTGGCCAGCAGCTGGTCCGCCGCCATTGCGCTGTAATCCCACAAGGCTGCGCAAGCGAGCGGCGCCCCCACCACGAAGGCGGCCGGATCCGGCACGTCGAGGCTGCGCATCAGCAGGAATGGAAAGCGCCGGCCGGACAAATCATGGCTGGCGACCAGGTGCCCGGCCAGGGCGTGATGCCGCGCCGCACCGAGGAAGGCGAAGCTGACCGGCGCCATGGCGTCGTAATTGATCTTCCAGCGCGCACTGGCCGGCAGCTGGCGCATCACGCTGGCCATCCATTCATCGAGCACTTCGACCGCCGCCAGGTCGTGCACCTCCTTGACGAAATCGGCGCAGGCCGGCAATTTTCCGAAGTAACCGATCTGCTCGGGCGCCGGCGCGCGCATCATGGCGTGCCCCCGGCCAGCGTGGCCACTGCCGGGGTGCCCGGCGCCACCAGGACACGCCCGACGATCGCATCCGGCAGGCGCAGGCCGGCAAAGCCTTTGCCTTGCGGCGAACTGCTGCCATTGCCGTTGCTGGAGGCGTCGCTGACGATCTTCAGTTCCACCGCCACGGCGACGCCGGCGACATTCCAGCGCAGCTCGAACCAGCGCTCGCCCTTGCGCGTCTTGGCCGCGCTTTCGATCAGCCGCTGCAGGCCGAACTGGCCCGGCTCGTTGAACAGTTCCACCGTGCGCCCGTCGAACGTGACGGCGCTCACTTTCGCGCCAGGTGCGCCTTGCGGGCCGGGATGGACCATATTCGTCCACACCGGCGGCGTATTCCGGTAGCGCAGCTGCTGGCCGTCGATTTCGACCGTGTACTCGGTGGTGCCGGGCGCCGGCAGGGCCTGCAGCTGGAACACCGTTTGCGGACCGCTGGATGCGGCCACGCCATTCGCCGACAGCGGCGCGATCCAGCTCGGGAAGCTGGCAACCGCCTGCGGCGCCAGCGTGATGCCAATATCGGCCCAGGTGCGCGCGGCCAGCACATCGCCGCGCCGCACCACCAGCGGTCCCATCGAGCTTGTGACGAATTTGGCGACCACGCCGTCGGGACCGAACACCTGGCCGATCTCCGCGTTGGTCGCTTCGACTTTCGAGCCAGGCGCAAACGGATATTTGTCGGCCAGGTTCTTGTGGAACGGTTCGACCACCTGCACCTGCCAGGTCTTGTTGATTTCGGACTCCGACGGCAGCACGATCATTGAAAACGTCTGCATCAGCGGACGCACCAGCAGCGGGCGCAGAACCTGTTTCTGGGCGTCGGCCATCCCGGTCAGCATCTGCTCGTCGACGTACTTCAGGGCGTCGGCCAGTTCGGAGCCACTGCCTTCCAGCGTCTGCTGCATGAACTGCTTCGCGCCCGGTCCCGGGTCGCCCTGGTTCTTGAGCTGATTCAGGCGCGTGCGCAGGCGACCCAGCGCATCGAGGTAGCCGGTCATCAGCGACGCATCCCTGTCACGCAGGCTGACCAGGCGCGCCACGCCGGTGAACTCACGCCCGATCACGCCCTGCGCGCCGGGCGCCGCAGCGGCGTTACTACGGGCCGGATCGACTGCGTCCACGACCGTCCGCGCTTCGCTCGGTGCACGGCGCAGCACCGTTTCTTTGAACCACGCCAATGCGCCCTTCTTGACCGCGCCCATCTCTGCCCGTGCCGGCGCCCCCGTGTTGTCCCATGAGGTTTCCTGGTAAATCGTTTTGAGGAGCTTGGCGATTGGCGAGGCCTGGGTGTCGCCCAGCCGGTTCATGGCCTGCACGCTGGCATCGAAACCGGCCAGGTCGCTGATCGAGACGCCCTGCACGAACTTCGACCATTCGCGCGCATATTCCGCTTTATACAAGTCGGTGAGGTTTTTCTGGATCTGCTCCGGGCTGCCTTCGAGCGTCAGGTCGTCGCGCGAAGCGGTTTTGAGGACCCAGTCGCTGCTGCGCAATTCGCCGTTGGCGGCGTTGCGCACCGCCTGCGCCACGTACTGTTCCCACGCGTCGCGCGTAAAAGCGCCGCTGATGGCGTGGCTGCCATTGACCAGACCCTGGTCCTGTTCGCCGACGATGCGCGCCACCGTCATCATCGGAAAGCGGGTGGCGGCGCGCGCCTTGATGTCGCCGTAGACGCGTTCCCGGGCCGGCGTGCCGCGCACCACGCGCCGCAGGTTTTCGCGCGCGCCATCGAGCAGGCTCAGTTTTAGCGGCAGCTGCGGCCAGGCCGGGTCGTCGATGTGCGACAGGTGAAACGTCAGCAGGCGCTCGGCACTGCGGATCATCTGCTCGCGCGGCATGGTGCCGCGGTTCACGTCGAGCCAGCCGCGCCAGTAGCGGGTCAGCTGGTCGTTCAGGTGGCCCTGCTCGGCGCGCGTCTTGTCGCCCAACATCAGGTAAGTTTTCAGCGCGTTGTAGCTGTCGGTGATGCTGGCCGGCGTGGCGCCGGCCGACGCGTCGAGCTGGGCCGGATTGGCGATCAGTTCGGCCAGCACGGCTTCGAGCGCGCCGGCGACCGGCTGCGCCATCACTTCGCGCACGCCGGCGAAATACTCGTCGCGCAGCTTGCGTTCGAGCGCATCGCCCTGGTACAGGCCGAAACGCAGCATCAGCGGACGCTCGGCGTGGTATTGGTCCAGCTGCACGATGCGGTCCTGCAGCACGTCGAGCCCCTCCAGGCGCGACTGCAGATCGAAGCGCTTTTGCTGCAGCTTCACGACCTTGTCGAGATCGGCCTTGACGTTGGCGACCAGCTGGCGGTTGCTGATGTACGACCAGCTCCAGCCGCCCAAGGCGCAGCCAAGCAGAATGGTCGCGGCAAAAAACGCCGTGTATTTCAGGCGCGTCGAGGTTGGACTGGCGTAGCGCTTGACCAGGTCCTTGTCGGCAAAGATCACCTTGCGAAACAGGTCGAGCAAAAAGTAGCCGGACTGTTCGCCTGCTTCGCCAGCACGGCTTTCCTGCAGCTTCAGGTCGAAGCGGGTTGCCACGCGGGCGCTGGCGAGGTTTTCGACTGCCCCTTCCTGCAAGGCGCTAGTGAAATAGAAGCCGCGAAAGACCGGCTTGAACTGGTACGTGTTTTCTTCGAACAAGGTGGCCAGAAACGCGCGCAGCGGCTGCTTCAATGTGGCGAACTCGAGCGGAAATGTGAACACACCCGGGCGCATGCGCGCGCTGCGGTTGCCGGCCATGCTGGCCAGGCTCATCTCCTTGAGGCCATCGTGCAGTTCCTCAAAGTGCTGGTCGAAAAAACCGAGTACGTCAACGCTGGTGCTGCGCCGGTTGTAGCGCAAGGTCGCGCCCCAGGTGCGCTCTCGCTCGGCCGGATCGGCATCGTGAAAAAAGTCGGCAAAGCCGGCCACCAGATCGACCTTGGTGAAAATCACGTAGACCGGTGCGTACACGCCAAGGCGTTCGGTCAGTTCCTGCACGCGCGTGCGCAGGTTTTTTGCCAGCTCCATCGATGCTTCCGGCGCACCTTTGGCCAATTCGGCCACGCTCACTGCAATCAGGATGCCATTGATGGGCGCGCGTTTGCGATGGCGCTTGAGCAGCTCGAGAAAACTGAACCATTCCTCGCGGTCGCCATCCAACACCGAATAGCGCCCGGCCGTGTCGAGCAGAATGCCGTCGGTGGTAAAAAACCAGTCGCAGTTGCGGGTGCCGCCCACGCCCTGCACCGCCCTGCTGCCGGGAATCGGAAACGTCAGGCCGGAGCTGCCGATGGCGCTACTTTTGCCTGCGGCCGGGTTGCCGATCACCATATACCAAGGCAGTTCGTACAAGGCCGCTGCGCCCCGCGTCAACCCGATTTTGGAGGTTTTAATGGTCGTGATCGCTTCAAGCATCCCTTTGCGCAGCACGGCCACGTCGTTGCGCATGGACGACGGACGCAGGTTGCCGCCATCGTTGTCGCCAGGCGCACCGTCCACCAGCGCATCGGCCAGCCGATCCGCGCCGCGCCCGCGCCACCAGCGCCGTACTAGCCAGAACAGGCCCGCGCCCACGGCCAGCGCCAATGCCGCAAGCAGCGCCCACTTCGCGGCCAGCTCGAGGCTTTCAGCGCCGAGGAATAAAAAGGCCGCCAACGCGGCCAGACCGAGCACGCCCAACACGCGGCTGTTGGTCAGGAATTGCCAGATTCGAGACATCATGGGAGCGCTCACAGGAGGTTTCAGAAAAGTCCTGCGGGCAATGTTGGCACTGTTTCCCAACGCCAAATTTGATCGAACGCAATCCTTCCAGACTGGGTCAGCCCGGCGCCGCCGCGTGCGGCATCACGCCCCGCATGCGCAGTTCGGCATGGCCGAAATCCATCATTTTCCAGCGGCCACCCCAGTTCATACCCAGCGATTCGGCCACCTCGCCATACAATTGATAGCCGCGCATCGCCCACGGGTCCTTTTCCGAAATCACCAGCTTGCCGTCGCGCACGAACGCGCAGTCGGCGGCCAGGCCATACTGGTGCCAGCTCTGGAACGCGCGCGCGTTGGTTACCTGGCTGCCCATGCTGGCCAACAGGTCCTGGCGCGCCGGGCTGCGGTAGCCCTCGAGGATGGCCATGTCGTAGCCATGCTTTTCTTTCATGATCTTGAACACCAGCAGCAGGCGCTGGCTGAAGTCCGGATGCAGCAAGCCCCAGTTGCGGCTCGCGCTGGCCAGCATCGGACGCACCAGTTCCACTTCCTGGGTGCTGAATGCCAGCGGTGGCAAGGCCGTCGGCGGTACCAGCTGTTCGCCCTTGAGCAAGGCGGCGATCTGCGCGTCCGGCAAGGGCTCGACGGCCTGGTAGGCCGGCAAGCCGCTGCGCTTGCCAATCACCAGGGCCAGTACAACGGGCACCACGATCAGCGGCGCAGCCAGCGCGAGATACTTCCACTTACGCTGCAAAAAGGACAGCTGCGCGTGCACCAACTGGTGCGCATCGGCGCGTGCATTGCTGACCCGGCGCGCATTTTGCCAGCGCCATTGCGTGACCTGCTGGCCGGTCCGGCGTCGCCACAGTTGCAGCACATTTGCAACGGCATCACGTCCGGAAGGGAAAAATGCCAGCCAGATTCCCGTACAAGCCACAGAAAGATAAAGAAGGGCGAGAAAAATCAGCATCCGAATCTCCAGATTGTTTCTAATCGGAACTTCCACGCCCAATATTAGGAGTAACACCGTGCGCCCATCAGACGAAAATCAACATGGCTCCACGCGCCCCAATCTGCTGTCCGGCGCGCGTCGCCATGTCGGCGGCGATGACAATATCCTCGAACGGCTCGAACGTGATTCCGCCCGACATGCGTCGGGCAACCGCAGCCGTGCGGCCTGGTATGCGGCCGCGGCGTCGCTGGTGCTGTTGCTCATTATCGTGCTGGCCTGGACGGCGTACGACAATGCCAGCACCGTGCGCGTCGTCCCCATGACGCGCGTTCCTGACAGTGGCGCCGCGGTAAGCGCGCCGGCCATGCCGGCTCCGGCATCCATCCTGGGGCCGGCGCTCGTGCAGGTGCCGGAAACGCCACCGCCAGTGCCCGTTGCCCCGCAAGCCAGCGCCGGGGCGCCGCTGCCGCCTCTCGTTTTACTCCCTCGCCATGAAGCGACTGCCGGCAAAGCGCTGACGTCAGCACCTCCCAGGACAGCCGGGCTGGCGTCGACGGCGGCGCCCGTGCCAGCCAGGCCCGCAGTCCGCGCCAGTCTGGTCGCCGCGCCGGCGGCAAGCGCAGCGCGCCCTGCCCCGCGCCCCGTGGCGGCTGTGCGCCAGCACAAGCCTGGGAGTGGTCCCTTGCAAGCCGATGCCGACGCGGATACCGATGTCGCCCTGCTCTCCGCGATCATCATTCATGACAGCGCGCACGCTGAAGAAAAGGCACAACTGGAAGCGGCGGCGGCGTGCACGCGCGCTGGCGCAAAAAAGTGTCCGGGACGTCCCGGCAGTCGTGCCGCTCTGGCGAACTGAACGCCGGGCGAAAAACCACGCGCGGCGCGGGAATCGTGGAAATGAACTGGGTAAAACCGCGTTGACAGCGCTATACTGTATAAAAGCACAGTTGTCAGCCAGTTTGCCCCATTTTCCCGCCATGATCAGAGTTCTTGAGAACGCGTTTTATTACCTTGATAATTTTCAGCGGGTGCTGGACTGGATAGGCGAACGGTACAGCGACTTGCTGACCGAAGACGAGCACGCGTTTATCGCCACCTTCCCCACGCTGCCCCAGCCGGCACGGGCATTGTTTGTCCGCATGGTCATGCGCAAGGGCGAGCTGTTCCGCGCCACCAAACTCAACTATCCCGAAATCGGCTGTCCGGTCGCTGCCGCCGAAGCGCTGGCACCGACCGGCTGGATCGGCGCCGACCCGGTCATCTCGCTCGACGAATTGTTCAATTTACTGACGAAACCGGAACTGGCCGCGGTGCTGTGCATGCCGCGCCAGCAACGGGCCGCGCGCAAGCTCGACCAGCGCGATTTGCTGCGCGCAACCGTCGGCGACGCCCGCCCCTTTTCGGCGTGGTGCAACGCTGGCGCCGCCGCTCATGCGCCCGGCAAGCTGGACGACCGTGCCTATCGCATCCTGGTGCAACCCCTGTGTGACCGCCTGCGCCTGATTTTCTTTGGCAACCTGAGCCAGGACTGGACCGAATTCGTGTTGTCCGACCTCGGCGTATTTCAATATGAACAGGTCGATATCTCGCAGGCCTCACGCGGCTTTCGCAGCCGCCGCGATATCGACCACTACATGGCACTGCACAGCTGCAAACAGCGTTTCGCCGCTGCCGAACCGGCTGCCGACGTGTTGCAGGCGCTGCCCACCGAACCATTCGATAACGACTGGCTGGAAAGCCGGCGTGAAAAACTGCTGTTTCAAATTGGCCAGCACTTCGAACGCCAGCAAGACTGGCCCGGCGCCCATGCGGTGTATGCGCGCTGCCGCTTTCCCGGGGCGCGCGCACGCGCCATCCGCGTGCTGGAAAAAGATGCGCAGTTCACAGGCGCCCAGGCCCTGCTCGAACAGGCCCAACAGGCGCCCGAAAGCGAGGCCGAGCGCCAGCACTTGCTGCGCATGGCGCCGCGCCTGGCGCGCAAACTGGGTCTCGTCAAACCGGCCAAACCCCAGGCCACGCCGGTCGAACGGCTGGATTTGTGCCTGCCCATGCCACGCGCCGGCTGGTGGGTCGAAGGCGTCGTGCGCGATCATCTTGCCAATGACGACGCGCCCGTGTTCTTTGTGGAAAATGCGCTGATCAATTCGCTGTTTGGCTTGCTCTGTTGGCAAGCCATCTTCAGCGCGATTCCTGGCGCTTTTTTTCACCCATTCCACCGCGGGCCAGCCGACCTGTACAGCGCCGATTTTTTCCAGCGCCGCGCCATCGATTTTGCCGCCTGTTTCGCTCAGCTCGACGACGAGCGCTACCGCGCCACCATCTGGCGCAATTTTGCCGCCAAGCGCGGTATCGCCTCGCCATTCGTGGCTTGGGAATGCCTCGATGAAAAACTGCTCGGCCTGGCGCTCGATTGCATCCCGGCGGCACACCTGAAGAAATGGTGCCAGCGCATTTTGCAAGATGTGAAAGCCAATCGCACCGGCTTTCCCGATCTGATCCAGTTCTGGCCCGCGCAGCGGCGTTACAACATGATCGAGGTCAAGGGCCCGGGCGACCGCCTGCAGGACAACCAGTTGCGCTGGATCGACTACTGCACCGCGCACCAGATGCCGGTCGCCGTCTGTTACCTTCAATGGGCACAGCAAGCGTGAGTGGCCGCGATCAGATGGCCGCTTACGTCGTGGCGGTGCGCGCCTTGTGTGAATTTACCGCCAAGGTGGGCGACCTCGACTTGCGCTTCACGCCTTCTCCCACGGCGCAGGAAGGGATGGCCGGCCACGGCATCGTCACCGGCCGGCGCGGTGGCAACTACCAGACTGAACTGAGTTTGTCAGGCGACTTCGGCCCGCTGCACGTGCGCGGCCGCGCCGACGGCTACGATCCGGACCAGAATCTGATCGAAGAAATCAAGACCCATCGCGGCGATCTGGCCCGCACGCCCGCCAACCACCGGCAACTGCACTGGGCCCAGGTGCGCGTCTACGGCCATTTGCTGTGCGCCGCGCGCGGCCTCGCCGAAGTGAATCTGGCGCTGGTCTACTTCGACATCGGCAGCCAGGCCGAGACGGTCCTGCGCGAAACCCGCACGGCCACCGAGCTGGCTGCGCTGTTCGCCGCCCAGTGCACGCGGTTTGTGGCCTGGGCAGAACAGGAACTGGCCCACCGGGCGGCGCGCGACACGGCATTGACGACGCTGCGCTTTCCTCATGCCAATTTCCGCCCCGGCCAGCGCCAGCTCGCCGAAAACATCTTCAAGGCGCAGGTGGCGGGACGCTGCCTGCTGGCGCAAGCGCCCACCGGTATCGGCAAAACAGTCGGCAGCCTGTTCCCGGCGCTGAAGGCAGCGCCGGCGCACAAGCTCGACAAGATTTTTTTCCTGGCCGCAAAAACGCCGGGGCGCCAACTGGCGCTCGACGCCGCTGCCACGATCACCGCCAGCGATCCGGCGCTGCCCTTGCGCGTGCTGGAACTGGCGTCACGCGACAAGTCATGCGAACACCCCGATAAAGCGTGCCATGGCGAATCCTGCCCCCTCGCACGCGGCTTCTACGACCGCTTGCCCGCTGCCCGCGCTGCCGCACTGGGCGTGCGCGTGCTGGACCGGGCCACCCTGCGCGACGTGGCCCTGGCGCATGCTGTCTGTCCGTACTATCTCGGCAGTGAAATTACGCGCTGGAGCGATGTCATCGTGGGCGACTACAATTATTATTTCGATGGGGGCGCCATGCTGTACGGCCTGGCGCAGGCCAACGGCTGGCGCGTCAGTGTGCTGGTCGACGAAGCCCACAACATGGTGGCGCGCGCCCGCTCGATGTATTCCTGCACACTCGAGCGCGTGGCACTCAAGGCAGCCAAGGCTGTCGCACCGGCGATGCTGCAAAAAGCGCTCGACAAGCTCGATCGCGCCTGGGGCACGCTGGTCAAGGCCAACCCCGTGCCCTACCAGGTGCTGCCGGCCTTGCCCGACAAGCTGCTCGCGGCCCTGCAGGTGGCTGTCAGCGCCACGACCGAACTGCTGGTCGACGCCACCGCGCCGTTGGAACCCGCGCTGCAACGTTTCTATTTCGATGCGCTGCACTTCACGCGCCTGGCGGAGTCGTTCGGCCCCCACTCCTTGTGCGACCTGGCACCCGCCGAAAGGGCCGGCTCGACACTGAGCATCCGCAACATCGTGCCGGCCCATTACCTGGCGCCCCGCTTTGCACAGGCCCATTCGACGACACTGTTTTCTGCCACCCTGAGTCCCTGGAATTACTACAGCGACGCACTCGGCATGCCAGCGAGCACCGGCTGGATCGATGTCGCCTCCCCGTTCCACGCCAGCCAGTTGGCCGTTCACGTCGTCGACCGCATTTCAACCCGCTACCAGCATCGCGCCGCGTCGCTGGCGCCGATTGTCGCGCTGATGGCCCACCAGTACGCCGACGCGCCGGGCAACTACCTGGCGTTTTTCAGCAGCTTCGATTACCTCGAACAGGTTGCCAGTCTGTTCGCCGAGCGCCATCCAGAAATTCCGGTCTGGCTGCAGGCACGCCGCATGAACGAGACCGAGCGTGCGGCATTTCTCGCCAGCTTTACCGAGGACAGCCGTGGCATCGGCTTTGCGGTGCTGGGTGGCGCGTTCGGCGAAGGGATCGACCTGCCCGGCGCACGCCTGGTCGGCGCATTTGTCGCCACACTCGGGCTGCCGCAAATCAACCCGGTCAACGAACAGGTCCGGCTGCGCATGCAGGCGACCTTTGGCGCAGGCTACGACTACACCTATTTATATCCCGGCATCCAGAAGGTGGTACAGGCGGCGGGGCGCGTCATCCGCACCGAGTTTGATCGCGGCGTGGTGTACCTGATCGACGATCGCTTTGCGCAGCCGGCCGTGCGCGCCCTGCTGCCTGCCTGGTGGGGACTCGATACGGATACCGTCAGCGCAACAGCTGCCTGAGCTTCGGGTAACCGGTGCGGCTGACGGGAAGGCGCGCGCCGCTGTTGAGCACCGCGCAATACGTATCCTTGGTCACCGGCTCGATCCGCGCCACCGCGCGCAGCGCCACGATCCACGAGCGGTGGATGCGCACAAAGGCGGCGGGGTCGAGCTGGCTTTCCAGCTCCGACAGGCTGGCATGCTTGAGCCAGGACTTGGCGCCGACCGTGATGTTGATGTAATCGTCCTGCGCCTCCACTGTATCGATATCGGCCGCCGGCACCACGTGCACCTGCGCGCCGTCGCGAATCAGCACGCGCGTAACGGGGCCGTGACGCTGTGCAGCGTCGGCCAGCATCGGTCCGGCGTTCGCCGGCGCGCGTGCGCGGGCATGCGCGAGCGCCTGGTCGAAGCGCGCCTGGCTGAACGGCTTGAGCAGGTAATCGATGGCGTGCACCTCGAAGGCGCGCAGGGCGAACTGGTCGAAGGCGGTCACGAACACATACTGCACTTTCGCGCCGGCCAGTTCGGCCACTTCGAAGCCATCGAGCTTGGGCATCTGGATGTCGAGGAAGACCAGGTCCGGCGCCAATTGTGCGATGGCCTTGACCGCTTCGAAACCATTCGCGCATTCGGCCACGATCTCGATATCGGCATGCTGGCGCAGGTACTCGCGCAGCACGACACGCGCCAGGTGTTCGTCGTCGACGATGATTACGCGCATGGTTTCTCCCCGGTTTGCGCCGGCAGCGTCAGCTCGACGCGAAAGTTGGTGTCCGTCCGGCGCCAGTGCACGCTGGCAAGGTGGCCATAATCGGTCGCAAGACGGGCGCGGACATTGGCCAGGCCGACGCCCTGCCCGCGTGTCGGTGCCGGTGATACATCAAGATCGACATCGTTGTCTACCACGACGCGCAAGATCGATCCAGCCCGGGTGGCGGTGACCCGCACGCAACCGCCCTGCGGCAGGCCGCCGATGCCGTGCTTGACGGCGTTTTCAACCAGGGGCTGGAGGATCATGGGCGGCAGCAGACACGCGTCGGCCCCGACCCCGCAATGCGGCTCAAAGCGCAGGCGCGTGCCAAATCGCACCTGTTCGATGGCGACGAAGTGGCTCACCAGCGCCAGTTCCTGCGCCAGCGTCACCTTGCCCTGTGCCTCAAGTCCCAGGCTGTGGCGAAAAAAATCGGCCAGGCGCAGCGTCATTTCACGGGCGCCGGCCGGGTCGAACGCGGTCAGCGCGCTGATCGAATTGAGGCTGTTGAACAGGAAGTGCGGATCGATCTGGGTGCGCAGCATGCGCAACTCGGCATCGCGGGCTTGCAGTGCCCGCTCCAGTTCGCGCCGCTCGGCCCGGCGTGCGCTGGCGTATTCAATGACCAGGTAGTGCAGCACGGCAACAACCGTATAAAGCAGCATGCCGAGGCCGAACATGCCCATGAGCAGACGGCGGCGCTCAATGCCCAGGTCGATCATGCCTGGCGCGAGCATCAGCCACAGGTCCTGCCAGGCGATGCCGGCGGCGCTCCACAGCATTGCCGCGCAAGCCGCAGCGAGTATAAATACCGGCACGATCATGCCCGGACTGCGGCTTGCCAGCGGATAGGCGCGACACAAATAATAAGCCGAAAAACCGATGGCGCTGCCGTACACCAGCGTGAGCGGCACGGCAAACAGCAAGGATGCGCTCAAGCTAGCGCCACCGCCCAGGGTAAGCAAGGCACCCAAGCCCGCGCCCAGTATTATCCATGCTGCGCCCGCAAGCAGAGCGCTGTACCGGGTCTCTAGTCTCGCTTGCATCAATTACGAATCTCGACACCACCCATGATGGCATAGCCGCGGATGACCAGGCGCTTGCGGTTGTCAGGTGCCGGGACGGTTTTTTCGTCGAAGCCGCCCAGGATCGGCGTTCCTTCCAGCACGACGGTCCAGTCGATCGGGCATTTGATGGTAATCCCGCCCATCACTGCGAAGACATGGATGACGGCCTCGCCGTCGATCGACGCCTCACGCATGTCGAGCTCGCAGCCGCCCATGATCGCCGTAATTTCGCCCCCCCGCAGCTTGCGCGTGGCGACCCGGCGCTGGAAGCCGCCGAGGATCGCGGTCACGTCGACGTAGTCCTCCTGTTCTGTGCTGTCCTTGGCGAGCTTGAGCGTTTCCTCGCGCCGCCCGGATGGGCGCAGCAACACCGCCGCGCCGAGTGCGACCAGCGCCAGCGGCCACAGCGCGCGCCAGCTGATATAGAAAAAACCGAGGCGGTTGAGCAGCATCACGACGCCGGCCCCTGCGAGGGCGGCGCCGACCAGCAGGCTATTGCGGCTGCCACTATCGCAAATCTTGACTACGCCGACCACGAACAGCACCAGAGGCCAGAATGGCAAAGCGTGACGGAAATTGACGATGTCCAGGTTATCCAGGAAAAACAGGATGCCGAGGCCAATGGCCAGGACGCCCAGCACGACCTGGCTCGACCTGCCGCGCGGGGATCGTTCAGAGCGCATTCTTGTTCTCCTTCGTGATCGCGTCCGCGACCGTTTGCCTGCCGGCCAGGCGCTGGTGCAGAACCGGGCGCAGCAGCATCGTGATCCCCCAGCCGATCAGCAGGGCAGGCCAGCTATTGCTGAAGTTGATGCCATACCATCCTTCAAAATTGGCGAAGAGCCAGAGGCCAATGAGCATGGTCCAGCATCCTGATGAAACATCGCGCGGCGACGCCGGGTCGGTCATGCGGATCAGGCCGCCGACCACCAGCATCAAGGGCCAATATTGCCACACGTCCTGCATGGCGACGATATCCATCTGGTCGAGGAAAAAGACCGTACCGAGGATGATCAGTGAAACGCCGACCATGGTCTGGCTGCGGCGGCGGGAAATGTGCGGTGACACGGCGACTCCTGTGGTCTCAACAGGATTGACAATAGCGCGCCTTCGAAGTGCAGAAAAGGACATTTCGGCGAATCGCGTATGCGTGTCGGTGGACTGCGAAAATATCGGCAAACGACCTGGTGTGGCAGGCAAGCCCTGCGGGCAAAAAAAAGCCCGCATCGTTGCCGAAGCGGGCTTGCGGGCCTGGCCGTACGGCGAACCGATCAGGCTGCGGCTGGCTGATTCTTTACCTGGTTGCGGTACTTGGCTTTCGCTTCAGCCTGCTTGACCGCTTCTCGCGCAATATTCATACGCTTGATGGCTTTCTTTTCTTCATATCCGCGGTGTTGGGCCTCGTCCTTGTTACCGATGCGATTGGTCATCTTATTTCTCCTAGATTACATTTATAAAACAGCTGACGCTCATTTGCGACCGCTGCCGTTAGCGAACTTAAGTTCGGGAAACATCAACGGCCAACCGAGGCGGCGCCGGATCTCTTCCGGCGCCGGCGGCGGGCGTCGTTCGCGCCATCGCTGCGCCAGATAAGCCCGCACCAGGTCTTTCGGTGGATAAGTAATCGTAGACATCACAGCCTCCGCGATGGCGCACCCGCGATCGGGTGCGCTTCTGCAATCTGGTGCCGATCCTCGAGGCGACCGGCTAACCTGCTGAGATATTTGGCTGGCCACACAGTCCAACCGTGGCGCCTCACTCACACAGATCGATCTTACGTCAGCGCGGCCGCGCCTACCGTTAGATGACGCACACTGGCGCAACTCATCACTAAAGATGCTGATCCTTGCCTCGCTGATGTGATATTCCGCAATATCTCATCACGCGCGATTTGTTTTTAAAGAATTAATTCCAAGAGTGCTGTTGACACTTGTCAAACCGGTTATTTCATCCGAGCGTGATAATAATTTTCAACGCAACGAGCGATTATTAAAAAGCTTCCCGGACAATTCTCCAACGTTGATTTTTCTCATAAAAATTTTATTGATTTCATAGACTTAGCCAATTACCAGCGCTTTATCCAGCGCCAAACATATTCTACTCACCAGCCACCGCATTAATCACCTGTCTTTTATTGCTCCTTCGACGCGACGCACGCCATGTCCAACTCACACGCTAATGTATTGATGCAATTTTGTGCTGGCATGGTTTCACTACATCGCACCACGAAAATCGCCGTCATGGTCATGGCAGACCTGTTGGCGCTGCCGTTCTGCTTTCTGATTGCGATGATGTTACGCGGCGGCGACCTGAAGCTGGCCATGCACTACGGCCCTGCTTCATATGTCCTGGTTGCGGTGGTCACGATCGCAGCGTTCTCCCTGTCAGACCTCTACCGCGCAGTAATCCGGTTCATCGACCAGCGCTTGCTGAGCGTCACAGGCCTTGCGCTGGCGATTGCCGTGCTGTGTGCCTATATTGTCCTGTTTGCCATCAACGACGAAATATTCCCGCGCAGTGCCCTCGCCATCTACTGGTTCATCGTCTTCTCCTATGTCGTCACTTCCCGCATCGGTATCCGCAATTTCCTGCGCAACCACAGCGCGCGGCGGCGCCCTCATTGCGAGCCAGTCGCCATCTATGGCGCAGGCGAAGCAGGCGCGCGGCTGGCGCTCACCATGCGCAACAGCGATGAATATCGTCCCATGTGCTTCTTTGACGACAAGCATTTGCTCAACGAGCGCAGCATCGCCGGACTGCGCGTCTTTCACACTGACCGGCAAACAGAAATCGTCGGTGCCCTCGGCATACGCTCGATCGTCATCGCCATTCCCACCGTATCACCAGAACGTCTGCGCGACATCATGCAACGGCTGGCGCAGCCTGGCGTCACCATCAAGATTTTGAGCCGGCTGGTCGATCTGGCCGACGACAAGGTCACCCCGCGCGATTCCATTCGCGAACTCAAATTTGAAGACTTGCTAGGCCGCGCGCCGGTGCCGCCACGCATGGAGCTGTTCGCCAGCTGCGTGCGGGGCAAGAACGTTCTGGTCACAGGCGCCGGGGGTTCGATCGGAAGCGAGCTGTGTCGGCAGATCGCCACGCTGGCGCCGGCGCGACTCCTGTTGCTGGACCACTCGGAATACGCGCTGTACACCATTCGCCAGGAACTCGCGACGCGCTTTCCGGAGGTTCAGGTCGAGGCGCACCTGGGTTCTGTCTGCAACAGCGACCTCGTCAACAGACTGATGCAACAGTGCGAAGTCAATACGATCTATCACGCCGCCGCTTACAAGCACGTCCCGTTGGTAGAGGCCAATATCGTTGAAGGCTTGCGCAACAATGTGCTGGGAGCACAAGTCATCGCCAGCGCAGCCGCCGTACACGGCGTGGAGACCTGCGTCCTGATCTCCAGCGACAAGGCTGTGCGACCCACCAACATCATGGGGGCGAGCAAGCGCATCGCCGAGTTGATATTCCAGGCCGCCGCCACCAAGCACAGTGCGGCAACGAATTTTTCCATGGTTCGCTTCGGCAACGTGCTCGGTTCGTCCGGTTCCGTCATTCCCCTGTTCCAGCGCCAGATCGCGCGTGGCGGGCCGTTGACGATCACCCACCCCGATGTTTCGCGTTATTTCATGTTGATACCCGAAGCCGCGCAACTGGTCATTCAGGCAGGCGCCATGGCCAAAGGAGGCGATGTCTTCGTGCTCGACATGGGCGAACCGGTACGCATCGTCGATCTGGCGCGCACGCTGCTTGCGCTGTCGGGTCTCACCGAAAAAACGCCACAACAGCCGACTGGCGATATCGATATCCAGTTCGTCGGGCTCTTCCCTGGAGAAAAATTGCATGAGGAACTGCTCACCGATGGCGTCGTGTTCCCCAGTGAGCATCCCCGCATCATGCGCATGAAAGAAAACGCATTGCGCCCAAGCGTCCTCGACACCTGTATTACCTGCCTGATGATGGCTTGCGATACCCATGAGCGCGCCATGATCGAGTCAATGGTCAAAGCCATCGTTATCGAGTACATGCCAGCGACACCAGCGCCGCCGCCCCCTGCGGCAGAGATTGCGGAGCTTCCCGAAGCGCCCACGTGGCGTGTACGCAAATTTGTGCCTTTCCGAATCTAAAACATGCTTTTCAACCCACCACCTGTACTGGCGAGGATTCCCATGCGCGACGAACAAAAAATGACCTACCTGCAGCATCTTACCGACAAGTTTCACGAACGCCGTGCCGTCATCGGGATTGTCGGCCTTGGATACAGGGTGTTCAGGTAACTCTTCAGATCGACCTGGCTATCATCGCCATAATCAAGCGGTCGCGGATCCCAATGTGCACTGAGAATCGGTGGACTATGGACAAAGTTACTCAACGGATTTTGCTCACCATGCTTAGTCATGAAGGACTCCTGATACGCGTCACTTTCAGGGACGGCTGACGCCAACGGCCGACGTTAAAGCGCCCGGAAAAAGAAGACTGAGCTTGCGATTCCAGTTTGCCAAGGGGGTAGCAGCAACGAAAACGATATCCTTGGGCTGCAGTTCGAAGGACTCGGCCATCGCTAGCGAGCCGGTCTGGCGAGCGTCAAGTTGAAACACCCTTGTACGTTGAGGCGTCTTGCGCACCACGTAGATTTGCCTGGCATCGCCACTGAGGGGACTGATGCCACCGGTTTCACCCAGCGCTTCGTTGAGCGTCAGGCGTCCGTCATGCATGGTCAGCGCTTTCGGCGCAACAACTTCGCCGGAGACGAACACCTTGCTCTCTTCACGAGAATGCACACGCACGACGTCGCCATGCGCCAGCAGCAGACTGCCGGGATTGACACCTTTCTGGACCAATTCGCGCAGATTGATGCTGTAGCGGGCCTCTCCACGCTCCAGCCAGATCCGGCTCTGGTCGGCAGTAGGCAGCAAACCGCCGGCCCGATTTAGCGCTTCCACCAACGTCATGGGCAAATCGTTGATGGCCTGGACACCTGCGTTTTTGACTTCCCCATCGACATAGACCCGCTTGCTGCGGAAGGCCTGTACCCGCAACGTGACGTTGGGGCTCGCAATATACTTTGCCAGCCTGCGTACCAACAAGTCGCGGGCCGCCTCTTCCGTCAAGCCGGCAACCTGCACCTGCCCGGCATACGGAAACTGGATGGAACCGCGATGATCAACAGAGAAACCTTGTTGCGGTGTATTGGCGACGGCGGCACCGGTATCGAACGCTGCAGCAGCCATTCCGGCACCGGCCAACTCTGGATGGTCCCATACAGTGATCGACAAAATATCGCTGCTCCCGATCGTGTAGGGAGGTGGATCAGGCTGTACAAGGTCGCGCCAATTCATTCCGGATGGGACCACCTGAATGGCCTTTTCTTGCGCGACCAGTTGCTCTGTGATCATTTCGGTCACAGGTGCTGCGCTCTGCCCGACGTTGCCGTCCGTGGACGCGTCCTGCAGGTGCAGGTCGGATGCGCAGCCCAGCACATTGCAGAGGGCGAAGACCGTGCAGAGTACGCGCGCTGTAAAATAATAATGAGAAGACATAATGACAACCTGATCAAAAGCACTGCCAGAAGACAGCTGTGATAGTCAGGTTAAGTCTCGTCAAACTGCCGGGCTTTGCTGCACGTCAAACGCCCGCGGGAAGTAAAAACTGGGGCGTCAGTGTGGCACGTCATCCCCGCATTTCTCACCATGCATATTTTTACCTGCCTTAGGGGGCAATCGAACTTTATGCCGGCCGGGTCTGGGTGCCGGCGCCACGCGTGATGTGCAACATACGGCAGGGCGAGGTGACCTTGGCCGTGTGCCAGATTCCGCGCGGCACGATGACGGCGCCGCTCCCGCCCAGCACAATAATGTGAACGCCGTCTGCTTGTTCCAGATGGAGCGTGGCCGTACCTGACAGCAGATACACGAACTCGTCGGCATACGGATGCATTTCCCAACTGTGCCAATTCGCTTCAAACAAATATTCCGACACCAGCCAGCCGTCACCGCAATGCGCAAGATCAACTTCCGGCAATTGCCAGAATTGGTCTCCGCCAGGCAGGGGCGTAGCAACGCCATCGGCACCGAGCAGAACATAGGTTTCCTGGGGATTGAGCGACATGGACACTCCTTGAACGAAATGCAGTACGCGGGGCAACGAAAATACTGGTCTGCCCAACAGGAATCGAACCTGTGACCCTCAGCTTAGAAGGCTGATGCTCTATCCAACTGAGCTATGGGCAGTAAAATCAATTGGCGCGGCAAGATATACCGCGCGCATGTGAAAACGGGCTGTCAGATTGACAGCCCGTTTCACTAAAACTTTGGTCGGAGTACAAGGATTCGAACCTTGGACCCCCTGGTCCCAAACCAGGTGCGCTACCGGACTGCGCCACACTCCGAAGCCGAAATTATAACGCGCCACACTGCGTACGTCAATGCAGTTGGCGCATCCAGATTACTGCGCGACCTTGGCGGCAATACGGCGCGCGCTGGTCTCAGCCAGTTCAGCAGTCTTCGCTTCCACCATGACACGAATCAGCGGTTCCGTACCGGAGGCGCGGATCAACACCCTGCCCGCGTCGCCCAGTTCGCGCTCGACCGCTTGCTTCTCGGCGACCATCGCAGCGTTCTGCGTCCAGTCGAAATCCGATGCGACTTTGATATTGATCAAGGTCTGCGGATACAGGACCAGACCGGCGCACGATTGCGCCAGCGTCTTGCCGCTACGAACCAAGGCCGACAGCACTTGCAACGATGACACGATACCGTCGCCGGTGGTGTGTTTATCGAGTGCCAGCAAGTGGCCAGAGCCTTCGCCGCCAAACAGCCAGTTCTTTTCTTTCATGACTTCCAGAACGTAGCGGTCGCCGACCTTGGCGCGGGCGAAGCCGACACCGAGTTCCTTGAACGCGACTTCCAGCGCCATGTTTGTCATCAAGGTGCCAACGGCGCCTGCAACCGGCCCGGCAGTCATCCGGTCGCGCACCATTACATACAGCAGCTCGTCGCCGTTGTAGAGACGTCCAGTGGCGTCGCACATGATCAGGCGGTCGGCGTCGCCATCGAGTGCGATCCCGAGATCGGCCTTGTGCGCCACGACAGCGGCAGCCATGGCTTGCGGCGCGGTGGCGCCAAAACCAGCGTTGATATTGAAACCATCCGGCGTCGCGCCGATGGAAATGACTTCAGCGCCGAGCTCATGGTAGACGTGCGACGCGATGGCGTACGCAGCACCGTGTGCGCTGTCGACAACGATCTTCATGCCCCGCAGATCGAGCTCGTTCGGGAAGCTGCCCTTGCAAAATTCGATGTAGCGGCCCTGCGCATCACGCAAGCGATTGGCGCGGCCCAATTTTTCGGACGGCACACAATCCATCGGTTGATCGATGGCTTCCTCGATCTCGTGCTCGACTGCATCCGGCAGCTTGGTGCCGTTGGCCGAAAAAAATTTGATGCCGTTGTCCTGGTAGGCATTGTGGGACGCCGAAATGACGACACCGGCGGACAAACGCAAGGCACGCGTCAGGTAAGCGATGGCCGGCGTTGGCATCGGGCCGGCCAGCATGACATCGACGCCTGCCGACGCGAACCCGGCTTCCAGCGCCGCTTCCAGCATATAGCCGGAGATGCGCGTATCTTTGCCGATCAGGACAGTGGGATGCCCGGTGCCGGAGCGGCCTTTGGCCAGCACTTTGCCAGCCGCGTGGCCAAGGCGCATGACAAAATCTGGGGTGATTGGCGTAACGCCCACCAGCCCGCGAATGCCATCAGTTCCGAAATATTTGCGTGACATTTGTATCTTTTCTTATCTAGTTAATCAAGCTTGCTGTTTGCCATACCTTGATGGCGTCTACTGTTTCCGCTACATCATGCACGCGCACGATACGCGCACCCTGCGCCACCGCAGCCAGAGCGCCGCCCAGGCTGCCAGCGAGGCGTTGTTCGACAGGACGACCGACGACGGCGCCGATCATCGACTTGCGCGACAGGCCCGCCAGCACCGGCAGGCCCAGCTCACGCTTGATGCGCGCGATGCCTGCCAACAAGGTATAATTATGTGCCACCGTTTTGCCAAAACCAAATCCTGGATCGATGCAAATACGTTCGCGCGCAATGCCGAACGCCGTCATGGCGTCGACTCGCTCGCGCAAGAACGCGATGACTTCCGCCAGCACGTCGTCGTAGTGCGGTTCCTGCTGCATCGTTGGCGGTGTTGCCTGCATGTGCATGATGCAGAGGCCACAATCGCTGTCGCGCACCGCCTCGAGTGCCCCTGGTGCACGAAAGCCGTTGATATCGTTAATCATGTCCGCACCAGCAAGCAGGACTTCACGCATGACTTCCGGCTTGAACGTATCGATGGACAGAGGCGTCTCCAGCCCTTGCAGCGCGTAGACGACCGGCATGACGCGGTCCAGTTCATCGACGATGGAGACAGAAGGCGCGCCGGGACGCGTCGACTCGCCCCCGATGTCGATCATCCCGGCACCTGCGGCAACCATCTCTTCGGCCCGCGAGATGGCGAACTCGAGTTTGTTGAAACTGCCGCCGTCGGAAAAGGAATCGGGTGTGACATTCAGAATGCCCATCACAACAGCCTTGCTGTCGAATGTAAAGCCGAAGCGGCCGCATTGGAGATATTGACGCATGAAGAGAGAAGAATGAGGCTTGCAATAAGAAAAAGGCATCCGCGAGGATGCCTTTCAGGAAAAACGAGGACGAATCAGGCTGGCGCGGTCGCGTTCGGCGACACACCACCTGAGCCACTGTCAGCCGGCGGCGTGCGCTTGGTGACGGTGCCCGCCTTTGGTGGCTGCGGCTCATTGCCAGCCATGATATCGTTGATCTGCTCTGCATCGATGGTTTCCCAGTCAAGCAGCGCCTTGGTCATCTTTTCGACCTTGTCGCGATTCTCTTCCAGCAAGCGGCGCGCCAGGGCGTACTGCGTGTCGAGGATGGCACGGATCTCGGCGTCGACTTTTTGCTGGGTCGCTTCCGAAATAGTCTTCGTTGCGCCACCGAAGAAACCTTCGTTTTCGCTGTCTTCGTAGACCATCACGCCCATGCTATCGGACATGCCGAAGCGGGTCACCATGGAACGGGCCAGCTTGGTCGCACGCGAAAAGTCATTCGATGCGCCGGTCGACATTTGGCCGACAAAGATCTCTTCAGCAATCCGACCACCGAACAGGATCGAAATTTCCTCCAGCATCTTGTCCTTGTAACCAGACAGTGCATCGTGCTCAGGCAACTGCCACGTCAAGCCCAGTGCGTAACCACGTGGCATGATGGTGACCTTGTGGACCGGATCTGCCTTCGGCAACAGCTTCGCGATGACTGCGTGGCCGGACTCGTGATAGGCCGTATTGCGGCGCTCTTCTTCACGCATGACCATGGACTTGCGCTCCGGACCCATGAAAATTTTGTCCTTGGCATCTTCGAAATCGTTCATTTCGACCAGGCGCTTGCTACGGCGCGCAGCAAACAAGGCTGCCTCATTGACCAGGTTGGCCAGATCGGCGCCAGAGAAGCCCGGCGTGCCACGGGCCAGGATATCGGCCTTGACGTCGGTTCCGATTGGCACTTTGCGCATGTGAACGTTCAGGATCTGCTCACGGCCGCGAATATCCGGCAAGCCAACCATGACCTGACGGTCGAAACGACCCGGACGCAGCAGCGCCTTGTCGAGTACGTCGGCACGGTTGGTGGCAGCAACCACAATAACGCCGGAGCTCGCTTCAAAGCCGTCCATCTCGACCAGCAACTGGTTCAAGGTCTGTTCGCGCTCATCGTTACCGCCGCCCATACCGGCGCCGCGATGGCGACCGACCGCGTCGATCTCGTCGATGAAAATGATGCAAGGCGAATGCTTTTTGGCATTTTCGAACATATCACGGACACGGCTGGCACCGACACCGACGAACATTTCGACGAAATCGGAACCCGAGATCGAGAAAAACGGCACTTTGGCTTCGCCTGCGATGGCGCGCGCCAGCAAGGTTTTACCGGTACCCGGTGGCCCCACCATCAACACGCCTCGAGGAATGCGGCCACCCAGTTTCTGGAATTTGGTCGGATCCTTGAGGAAGTCGACGATTTCGTTGACTTCTTCTTTCGCCTCATCGCAACCCGCAACATCGGCAAACGTGACCGTGTTGTTGGTTTCATCCATCATGCGCGCTTTCGACTTGCCGAACGAGAATGCCCCGCCCTTGCCGCCGCCCTGCATTTGACGCATGAAGAACACCCAGACGCCGATCAACAGCAGCATCGGGAACCAGGAAATGAAAATTTGTTGCAGGAAGGAAGGCTCTTCAGGCGGCTTGACGTCGAAATGCACGCCGCTCGCGACCAGGTCGCTGACGAGGCCTCGATCGAGCAAGGTGGCGGTTGCGCGCACCTTGCTGTCGTCGGCGCGGACTGCCGTGATGTTCTGGCCTTCGATGACCACATCCTTCAGCCGGCGCGACTTGACGTCGTCCAGGAGCTCGGAATAAGCAATGGTCTTGCTGCCGCCAGTGGCGGTGTGATTGTCAAACTGCTTGAACAGCATGAACAACAGCAGTGCGACAACCACCCAGATGGCGGACTTGGAAAACATATTATTCACGAAAACTCCTTCGATGCGATGCGCATCTTTACCTGTACCAGAACGCCGATATTACTCGTCGATTTTACTCGGAATGCGCAGCCGGTGCCACACACGCCCCGCTGCACACGCTGAAAATACCACTTTAGCGGTTCGTCGCGCGCGGTAACGTCACCGGGCGGACAGTTTGGACTGCATTAACGCAGCCCTTAGCGTGTGATGTGCGGCTGGCAGCTCAAATATCAAGGGCAGATTGCTCGGGTTCGATGGCATTTGCACTGGCAGGGTTCTTCAGGCCACGCCCCAACAGGAAAATCTCGGACGACTTGTCGCGGCTTGCCTTCGGCTTGACCTGCTTGACGACTTTGAATTCGGCGCGAAACTTTTCCACAACCTGGCTGAATCCCATGTCTTTAAAGCATTTGACCAGCAAAGCGCCACTCGGTTTCATGTGCAGCTGTGCAAATTCGATCGCCAGATCGATCAGATGCTCCATGCGCGCCGAGTCCGCAGTCGGGATGCCGGACAGGTTTGGCGCCATGTCGGACATCACCACGTCGGCCTTGCGCCCCGCCAGCAACACATTCAGTTCGCGCACCGGGCGAGCCTCGCGGAAGTCGCCCTGGATGAAATCGACGTCGGCAATCGGCTCCATCGGCAACATATCCAGACCAATGATGGTGCCGGAAATGCCACCGCCCTCGGCGCCGGACAGCTTGCGCCGCGCGTACTGGGCCCAGCTGCCCGGGGTGCAACCAAGGTCGACAATGACCTGGCCGTGTTTGAGCAACTTTTCGCTCTCGTCGATTTCCTTCAGCTTGTAGGCAGCTCGTGCCCGGTATCCGTCTTTCTGCGCTTGCTTCACGTACGGGTCGTTAATGTGGTCGTGTAACCAGTTCTTGTTTAATTTTTTCTTTGCCATTCGCGTAGAATACTGCTTTTAAAGGATTTCAAAAAAGGTTTTAAATAAATACCATGCTTAAACTTACACCCGTCGAGCGCAGCGCCCTGCGCGCAGAAGCCCATGCGCTCAAGCCAGTGGTCATGATTGGCGAAGCGGGCTTGACCGATTCGGTCAAGAAAGAAATCTCGTCCAGCCTCGATTCCCACGGCCTCATCAAGGTTCGCGTCTTCGGCGACGACCGCGAAGCCCGTGTCGAGATGTACAACACCATCTGCACCGAACTCGATGCCGCGCCAATTCAACAGATCGGCAAACTGCTGGTCCTGTACCGCCCGAAAGTGGAAGTGGTCAAGGAACGCAGCAGCAAAGCCGGCAAAGGCATGCGCGAAGTTACCATCGTCAAGGCCAGCGCCAGCGGCACCAAACGCCCGAGCGTCACCAAGGTCATGATCAAGGGGAACGAGCGCGTCACCGAAGGCGGCACCATCAAACGTGCCAAGCCGCGCCAGACCAGCCCGAAGAAAAGCGCGCTGGGGAAGTAAAAGCACCACAAATCGTCGCTCCCCGTTTCCGGGGGCGACGAACATTCCGATGCGCTCAGCGCATCCGGATTACCAGCACTGCCGCCAGCACACTCTCCACCACATACAACAACTGCGACACGCCGTGCAGGATGGCGAACTGCGTCCATTGCGGCGACTGGCGCATGCTCATGCCGCCGGCTGCTTCCTTCAGCGCCGCCATGGCCGGCTGCACGCCGAAGTAGATCCCCAGCGCGCAGCTCACCATGACGCCGATGACAATGTTCAGGCGGCGCTTCTGCACAGCATCGATTGCAGCAGCCGTATTCACCAGCACCAACAGCAGCGCTGCACAGATGATCGCTACCCATGCCTCGCGTGCCAGCAGGCTGCCGACGATGGTGCCGGCCAGCGCACTGTCATGCAAGGTCGCAAACAGCGTCGGCGCCACCAGATAGCCGATGGTCCACAGGCTGCCAGCCCAGAACACCGCCACCAGCAGGCGTGCACGCTGCAGTGCTGACCCCAGCCACATCAGATGTAGCGCACTTCGAGGATTTCGTATTCGCGCGGGCCGGACGGCGCCTGCACTTCAACCACGTCGCCGGCGTACTTGCCGATCAGCGCGCGCGCGATCGGCGACGTCACCGACACTTTCGACAGTTTCAGGTCCGCTTCATCGAGGCCGACGATCTGGTAGCTGACTTTCTGGCCGCTTTCCAGGTCTTCCAGGTCGACCGTCGACGCAAACACCACGCGCCCTTCGGCGTCGAGCGTGGTCGGGTCGATGATCTGGGCGGCGCCCAGCTTGCCTTCGAGTTCGGCGATACGGCCTTCGACGAAGGCCTGGCGCTCCTTGGCGGCATCGTATTCGGCGTTTTCGGACAGGTCGCCGTGGGAACGCGCTTCGGAGATCGCATCGATGACGATCCGGCGCTCCTTGGTTTTCAGCTGGTGCAGTTCATTTTTCAGCAGCTCGGCGCCGAATTTGGTCAGTGGGACAGATGTATTCATGGAGTTCTGCTTTATTCGGTGGGTTGCAAAAGGGATGGGCAAATAACCTGCTGCGCGTTGCACTGGCGGTCTGCGATGCTCGCTGTACACCTGTACAGCTGCGCTTCTCAACCACCATTGCTGCCGTTCGCGACGGTTCTTCGAGATCCCCAAAAGAAGCGCAAAAGCGAAAACCACAGAGCCGCGCGCTTGTTCACCGCGCGATGCTCTGTGGTTGACGGGTACTGCCTGGCGCTTAGTTTAAGGTTTTCTGCAGACCTTGTAAATCGTAGACCTGCATCTCGTCGAGATGACGCATGCCTTCAATTGCCGCTTCCGCGCCGGCGATGGTGGTGTAGGTGACGCTGCGCGCGGCCAAGGCCGAGGTACGTATGGTACGCGAATCGACGATGGCACTGCGCTTTTCTTCGACCGTATTCACCACAAACGCGATCTCGTGGTTCTTGATCATGTCGACGATGTGCGGCCGGCCTTCCAGCACTTTATTGACCGGCGTGACCGGGATACCGGCAGCGGCAATCACCGCTGCCGTGCCCTTGGTGGCCACCAGCGTAAAGCCCAGCTCGACCAGGTCGCGCGCCACCTGCACGGTGCGCGGCTTGTCCGAGGCTTTCACCGACAGGAACGCTTTACCGGACGTCGGCAGTTTGATGCCCGCGCCCAGCTGCGATTTCACGAACGCTTCGCCGAACGTCATGCCGACGCCCATGACTTCACCGGTCGATTTCATCTCGGGTCCGAGGATGGTATCGACGCCCGGGAATTTTACGAACGGGAACACGGCTTCCTTGACGCAGAAGTAAGGCGGCACGACTTCTTTCGTGATGCCCTGCTGTTCCAGGGTCTGGCCGACCATGCAGCGCGCGGCGATTTTCGCCAGCTGCAAACCGGTCGCTTTCGACACGAACGGCACCGTGCGCGACGCACGTGGATTGACTTCGAGGACGAACACGGTGTCCTGCAGCGCGCCGTCGACTTCACGCTGCTGGATCGCGAACTGCACGTTCATCAGGCCGATCACGTTCAGGCCCTTGGCCATCAGCGAGGTCTGGCGTTTCAGCTCGGCGATGGTCTCGTTCGACAGCGAGTACGGCGGCAGCGAACAGGCCGAATCGCCCGAGTGCACGCCAGCTTGCTCGATGTGTTCCATCACGCCGCCGATAAACGTCGTTTCGCCGTCGGAGATGCAGTCGACGTCAACTTCAATGGCGTCGTTCAGGAAGCGGTCCAGCAGCACTGGTGAATCGTGCGAGACCTTGACCGCTTCGCGCATGTAGCGCTCGAGGTCGCGCTGCTCGTGGACGATTTCCATGGCGCGGCCGCCCAGCACGTACGATGGACGCACCACCAGCGGATAACCGATTTCCTGGGCCAGCGTCAGCGCTTCGGCTTCGGTACGCGCGGTGCGGTTCGGCGGTTGACGCAAGCCGAGGTTCTGCAACAGCTTCTGGAAGCGCTCGCGGTCTTCGGCAGCATCGATCATGTCCGGCGAGGTGCCGATGATCGGCACGCCGTTCGCCTCCAGATCCAGGGCCAGTTTCAACGGGGTCTGGCCGCCGTACTGGACGATCACGCCAACCGGCTTTTCCAGTTCGACGATTTCGAGCACGTCTTCGAGCGTCAGCGATTCGAAGTACAGGCGATCGGACGTGTCGTAGTCGGTCGACACAGTCTCCGGATTACAGTTGACCATGATGGTCTCGTAACCATCTTCGCGCATGGCGAGGGCCGCGTGCACGCAGCAGTAATCGAATTCGATACCCTGGCCGATACGGTTCGGACCGCCGCCCAGCACCATGATTTTCTTTTTGTCGGTCGGATTCGATTCGCACTCTTCGTCGTACGTCGAGTACATGTACGCCGTGTTGGTCGCAAATTCCGCGGCGCAGGTGTCAACCCGCTTGTAGACCGGACGAATGCCCATTTCGTGGCGGCGCGCGCGCACATCAGCAGGCTTGGTCTGTAGCAGGAACGCGAGACGGCGATCGGAAAAACCTTTTTGCTTCAGCTTATACAGCAGCGGCTTGTCGAGCGCGTCGAGCTTTTGCGTATCCAGCCACAGTTCGATGTCGACGATTTCCTTGATCTGCACCAGGAACCATGGATCGATGTGGGTCAGTTGATGCACTTCTTCCAGCGTAAAACCCTGGGCGAAGGCGTCGCCCACATACCAGATGCGGTCCGGACCCGGCTCGCCGAGTTCTTCTTCGATGGTTTCGCGGTCGCGCGTCTTTTCGTTCAAACCGTCGACGCCCACTTCCAGGCCGCGCAGGGCTTTCTGGAACGCTTCCTGGAAGGTGCGGCCAATGGCCATCACTTCACCAACCGACTTCATTTGCGTGGTCAGATGCTGGTCGGCGGTCGGGAATTTTTCAAACGTAAAACGCGGGACTTTCACGACGACGTAATCGATCGACGGCTCGAACGAGGCCGGCGTGGCGCCGTCGGTGATGTCGTTGCGCAGTTCGTCCAAGGTAAAACCGACCGCCAGTTTGGCAGCCACTTTCGCGATCGGGAAACCGGTGGCTTTCGAGGCCAGTGCCGACGAACGCGACACGCGCGGATTCATCTCGATGACGATCATGCGGCCATCATCCGGGTTGATGGCGAACTGCACGTTCGAGCCGCCCGTGTCGACGCCAATTTCACGCAGCACCGCGAGACTCGCGTTGCGCATGATCTGGTATTCCTTGTCGGTCAGCGTTTGCGCCGGCGCCACGGTGATCGAGTCGCCGGTGTGCACGCCCATCGGGTCGAGGTTTTCGATCGAGCAGATGATGATGCAATTATCCGCCGTGTCGCGCACGACTTCCATCTCGTACTCTTTCCAGCCGATCAACGACTCTTCGATCAGCAGTTCGGAGGTCGGCGAGGCTTCCAGGCCGCGCTTGCAGATGGTCTCGAATTCTTCTTCGTTGTAAGCGATGCCGCCACCGCTGCCGCCCATCGTGAACGACGGCCGGATGATGGTCGGGAAGCCCATCTCGCGCTGGACGACCCACGCCTCTTCCATCGTGTGCGCCACGCCGGAGCGCGCCGAACCGAGGCCGATTTTGGTCATCGCCTGTTTGAATTTGGAGCGGTCTTCGGCCTTGTCGATGGCTTCCGGCGAAGCGCCGATCAGTTCGACGTTGTATTTGTCCAGCACGCCATTGTGGAACAGGTCCAGCGCGCAATTGAGCGCAGTCTGGCCGCCCATGGTCGGCAGGATCGCATCCGGCCGTTCCTTGGCGATGATCTTCTCGACCACCTTCCAGGTAATCGGCTCGATGTAGGTGACGTCCGCCATGTCCGGGTCGGTCATGATGGTGGCCGGATTGCTGTTCACGAGGATGACTTTGTAGCCCTCTTCGCGCAGCGCCTTGCACGCCTGGGCGCCGGAATAATCGAATTCGCAGGCCTGGCCGATGATGATCGGGCCAGCGCCAATGATCAGGATGCTTTTAATATCACTACGTTTTGGCATATCAGTTCTTCTCCGCGGCTTGCATCAGGCCGATAAAACGGTCAAACAGGTAGGCGACATCGGCAGGGCCTGGCGAGGCTTCCGGGTGACCCTGGAAGCAGAATGCCGGCTTGTCGGTGCGGGCAAAACCCTGCAGCGAGCCGTCGAACAGCGACACGTGCGTAACGCGGCAGTTGGCCGGCAAAGTGGCCGCATCGACTGCAAAACCGTGGTTCTGCGACGTGATCATCACCTTCTTCGAATCCAGATCCTGGACCGGGTGATTCGCGCCGTGGTGGCCGAATTTCATTTTTAAGGTTTTGGCGCCGGAAGCCAGCGCCATGATCTGGTGACCGAGGCAAATGCCGAAGGTCGGAATGCCTTTTTCGATCAGCTCGCGGCTGGCGGCAATCGCGTAATCACACGGTTCCGGGTCGCCCGGACCATTGGCCAGGAAGATACCGTCCGGGTTCAGTGCCAGCGCATCGGCGGCAGTCGACTGGGCCGGCAGCACGGTGACCTTGCAACCGCGTTCGGTCAGCATGCGCAGGATGTTGCGCTTGACGCCGTAGTCGAAGGCGACCACGTGAAATTTCGGGTCGGTGAGCTTGCCATAGCCTTCGCCCAGTTTCCACTCGGTCTCGGTGAATTCATACGGCGTCTTGGTCGAGACAACCTTGGCCAGGTCGAGGCCGGCCAGGCCAGGGAACGAACGGGCCAGCTCCAGCGCTTGCGCGGCGGATGGCTCGTTGCCCTGCTGCCCGACGACGATGGCGCCGCTCTGGGCACCCTTCTCGCGCAGGATACGGGTCAACTTGCGCGTATCGATGCCGGCGATGGCGACGATGCTCTCGGCTTTGAGGTAGTCGCCCAGCGACTGGCTGGAACGGAAGTTCGACGCCAGCAGCGGCAGGTCACGGATGATCAGGCCGGCAGCGTGGACTTTCGACGCTTCGACGTCTTCCGGATTCACGCCGGTGTTGCCGATGTGCGGATAGGTCAGCGTGACGATCTGGCGCGAATAGCTCGGATCGGTAAGAATTTCCTGGTAACCGGTCATGGCGGTGTTGAACACCACTTCCCCGGTGGTATGGCCGGCCGCGCCAATGGAAAAACCTTTGAACAAGGTGCCGTCTGCAAGAGCCAGGATGGCTGGAACGGCTGGGCCAGAAAAAAATGGCGGCAAGGTAACTCCCGAATAAAGTTACCGTAGCTGCGCCACGTCAGACCGACATCCAAGGTTGCCCGACGGCTAAAAAGGCCAGGTCTGGAGGTCGCGTTGAATGAGGGATGGTGGGTAGTCGCTACGGCAGGTAAGTGAATGGCTAAACCTCTGGAGTATAGCGCTTTTTACCCAATTCGGCAATCACCGCCCGGGGATGGGCGGCGATTTTCGCCTCAGCTTGCCGACATCAGGCTGCCAGGGCGGCAACCCCGGCCTTGGCGATCTGCGCATCTTCTGCCGATTTCACGCCCGACACGCCGACTGCACCGACCACGTGGCCATCGACGATGATCGGCACACCGCCCTCCAGCATGCCTTCGAGTTCCGGTGCGCTGAGGAAGGACATGCGGCCATTGTTGATGATGTCCTCATAAATCTTCGATTCGCGCCGGCCTAGCGCCGCCGTGCGGGCTTTGGCCGGCGCCATTTGGGATGAGATCGGCGCGACGCCGTCGAGGCGCTGCAGCCAATGCAGATGGCCACCGTCGTCGACAATCGCAATGACGACATTCCAGTGATTGGCGACAGCTTCGGCTTCGGCTGCGGCGGCGATTTTCTTCACGTCGGCAAGGGTCAGATACGGTTTGGTTTGCATGGTTCGCTTTCTATTGTGGTGATAATTGTTGTTGCCTGGCGCGTAACTTGGCTTTAATTTGCGGCATCATCGCCGCAGCCGCCTGCTCACCGGCCAGGATGGCGCGGTTGCGGCCGGCAAAATCGCTGCTGCCCATGGCGCCGAGCGCGGGCGCAATAACGATGTCGGCTTCCTTCAGTTCAAAGAAATTCAGGCGCTGGCCCATGATGCTGAAGGTTTGCATCAGCACTTCCAGCGAACTGGCCGCGGCCTGGGCTTCGGTTTGTGTCGAAATATTTACGGCGATGATGAACTCGGCGCCCATGTCCTTGGCAAACTTGACCGGCACCGGCGCCACCAGGCCGCCGTCGACGTAGGAATGGGTGCCGATTTTCACCGGCTGAAACACGCTCGGTACCGACGACGACGCGCGTACCGCCTGTCCGGTGTTTCCGCGTTGGAACAGGATAGGCTTGCCCGTATTCAGATCAGTCGCCACCGCACCGAACGGTATTTTCAGGCGTTCGATCGGCACATTCTTGACCGCCTTGTTGACGTAATTCTGCAGCGCGTCGCCCTTGAGCACGCCGGACACCTTGCTGAAAAACGGCATGGCCCAGTCGGAGATGGCCGCTTCATCCATATCCATGGCGGTGCGCTGCAATTCGAAGCCACTATTCCCGGCCGCATACAGGGCACCGACGACGCTGCCGGCGCTGGTGCCGACGACGATGTCCGGCACGATGCCCTGCGCCTCGAGCGCCTTGATGACGCCGATGTGCGCAAACCCGCGCGCCGCACCGCCGCCGAGGGCCAGTCCAATCTTGATTTTACGGGGTGGAAGTGGTGGCGCGAGGACGGCGGCGGCGACCGGCGCCGGGGGCGCTGCGACCGGCGCGGAACCGCAGCCAGTCAGTGCAAAGGACGCCAGCGCGGCCAGGGTCAAGCGGCGAGAAATCATAGAGCCCATACAGAACGAAGTGAACAGCGATTGTACCGCGTCCGATGTCGGCCCATCAAAACGGGGAAACCGCTTTTAATTCGCTGGGAGCGATGCCGTAAACGTGCTGCCCTGGCCGGCTTCGGAGGCGATCGAGAGCTTGCCGCCGTGGCGCAGCAGGACGTGCTTCACTATGGCCAGCCCCAGGCCGGTGCCCTGCGTTTCGCGCGAGCGGCTCTTGTCGACGCGATAGAAGCGTTCGGTCAGCCGGGCAATGTGCTGGCGGTCGATGCCGATGCCGCTATCGGCCACGGAAAACTGCAACTCGTCTTCGCCGCGCTGCCAGCGCAAGGCGATCGTGCCGCCGGCAGGCGTGTAGCGCACCGCGTTCGACGCCAGGTTGCCGAACGCACTGCGCAACTCTTCCGCACTGCCCATCACGTCGGGACCGTCGATCGCCACTGTAATATCATGGCGCCCGCCGGACAAGGCGCGCGCTTCGGCGGCAACCGATTCGACCACCGCCTTCACATCGACCACTTCACGTTTCAGTGGCGCATCCGTCGACTCCAGCCGCGACAAGGTCAGCATGTCTTCGATCAGGCGCTGCATGCGCTCGGCCTGCTCGGTCATCAGGCTCAAATGCGCCTTGCGGGTGGCCGCATCGAGACCAGGATCGTTCACGGCAATTTCCAGGAACCCCACCACCACCGTCAGCGGCGTGCGCAGCTCGTGCGAGGCATTCGCGATGAAATCGCGCCGCATCTCTTCGATGCGCTCGGTCTCGGTCGCATCGTGCGTCACCAGGATCTGGCGCCGGTTTTCAAAGGGAATGATCTGGCAGACCAGCTTGCGCCCGCGAATCGACAGCGTCAGGGGTTGCTCATACCTGCCCAGGATGATGTAGTCGATGAATTCGGGATGGCGGATCAGGTTGGTAACCCGGCGGCCTTTATCGCGTTCCAGCGTCAAGCCGAGGTGTTTCTCTGCAGCGGGATTGCACCATTCCAGGAACAACACGTCGTCCATGATGGCGACGCCTTCCGGCAACAGGTGCATGGCCTGGCGAAAGCGTGCCAGCCACTCGGTCAATTCGGCCTGGTTGCGCTCGTCACCGCGGCGCAGTCGGTACAGGCGCGCAAAAATATCGGTCCAGGCGCCCCACCCGTCCGGCAGCTTGATGCTCTCCGGATCGTTGAGCCAGTCGCCCAGCTGTTTCAGGTAGACCAATTGCGCGACCAGGGCCGCGACAACAATGACCAGCACCAGCGTCAGCGCCGGCACCGGTCCGGCGATCCACCACGACAACAGGCCCAGCAAGGCGGTGCCGGCGGCGCGCAGCACCGCCGGCACCCAGAATACCAATTTCGGGTTCATGATTTTTCAGACAGCATGTAGCCAACACTGCGTATGGTGCGGATCAACCCCTCCTGCTCTTTTAGGGCCTTGCGCAGACGCAGCACGTGCACATCGACGGTACGCTCTTCAATCACGCTGGCGTCGCCCCACACTTTATCGAGCAACTGGCTGCGCGAAAACACCCGCTCGCGATGGGCCAGCAGGAATTTGAGTAGCTTGAATTCCGCATTGCCGATATCGATTTTTTTGCCATCGATTTCGACCGAGACACTCGATGGGTCCAGCACCAGGTTTCCGGCGCGCATGGGCTCTTCAGTGTCGTGCGGATTCTTGCGACGCAGCAGTGCGCGCGAGCGTGCCAGCAATTCGCGCGGCGAAAACGGTTTCGTGACGTAATCGTCAGCGCCCGTATTCAAGCCGGCCAGCTTGTCTTCTTCCATGCTCTTGGCAGTGAGCATGATCACCGGGATATCGGCGAAGTTGCGGTCCGCACGCACGCGCGAGAGCAGGCGCAGCCCGCTCTGGTCGGGCAGCATCCAGTCCAGCAGCATCAGTTGTGGTCGTTTGTTGCACAGTGCGGTCCAGGCCGCACCGGCACTCGACACCGACTGGATCGTCCAGCCGGCTTCGCGCAGGGAGTAGCTTACGAGCTCGACAATCGCCGGCTCGTCCTCCACCACCAGCACGGTGGTTTCCATAGATGCCATCGTTACGGTGCCGATTTCTCGGGCTCAGCCGGCTTGGTGTGGCGAATATCCTTGCCTTCGACAACATAAATCACGTACTCGGCGATATTTTTTGCATGGTCGCCGATGCGTTCGATGGCTTTCGCCACCCACAAGGTGTCCAGCGCCGAGGAAATCGTGCGCGGGTCTTCCATCATGAAGGTGATCAGGTTGCGCAGGATCGACTTGAATTCATGGTCGATCAAGGCATCCTGGGCGATGATGGCCATCGCCTGCTTGCCGTCGAGGCGCGCAAACGCGTCGAGCGCATCGTGCAGCATTTCGGTGGTGGCCACGGCAATGGTGCGCATCATGTCATAGTGGTTCAGGCCATTCACGGCGCCACGGCTGTGCAGGCTTTTCGAAGTGCGCGCGATCTTGCTCGATTCGTCGCCGATGCGCTCGAGGTCGGTAATCACCTTGATGGTGGCAAACACCGTGCGCAAATCGTTGGCGGCCGGCTGGCGCCGCACGATCAGGTGGCTGCAAGCATCGTCGAGCGATACTTCGAGCTGGTTGACCGCATGGTCGTCGGCCATGACGCGGTCGGCGGTTTCGTCGTTACCGACGCGAAAGCACTCCATCGCGCCTTCGAATTGGGTTTCTACCATGCCGCCCATGAGCAATACCTTGGAGCGGATCGCTTCCAGTTCATGGTCGTACTGCTTGGATGAATGCTCACCTATCATGCTGCTCTCCGTCTTGTAATGTGGAATCAGCCGAAACGGCCGGTGATGTAATCCTGGGTTTCTTTGCGCGCAGGATTCATGAACAATTGGTCCGTTTCGCCGAACTCGACCACTTCGCCCAGGTACATATAGGCGGTGAAGTCGGAGCAGCGCGCCGCTTGCTGCATATTGTGGGTCACGATGGCAATCGTATAGTCCTGCTTCAGCTCGCTGATCAGCTCTTCCACCTTGGCGGTCGAGATCGGATCGAGCGCCGAGGTCGGCTCATCGAGCAGCAGCACGTCGGGCTTCACCGCCACGCCGCGTGCGATGCACAGGCGCTGCTGCTGGCCGCCCGACAGCGACAAACCGCTCTTGCTCAGCTTGTCCTTCACTTCATTCCACAGGGCGGCTTTTTTGAGTGCCCATTCGACGCGCTCGTCCATTGCGCCTTTCGACAGGTTTTCGTACAGACGCACGCCAAACGCGATGTTGTCGTAGATCGACATCGGAAACGGCGTCGGCTTCTGGAACACCATGCCGACCTTGGCGCGCAGCATGTTCACATCCTGGCCTGCTTCGAGGATGTTGTGGCCGCGGTAGCGGATCGAGCCTTCCGCGCGCTGACCTGGATACAGGTCATACATGCGGTTGAGCGTGCGCAGCAAGGTCGACTTGCCACAGCCGGAGGGGCCGATAAAGGCCGTCACCTGCTTGTCGTGGATGTCGAGGTTGACGTTGGTCAGGCTTTGCGTCTTGCCGTAGAAGAAATTCAGGCCAGAAATTTCAATCGTCTTGGCAGGCCGCGGGGTCACGGTCGGGATCGGCGTTGGCATTGGAGGGGTCATGGTCGTATCGTTCAATTAAGTCGGCGTCTTCTGGCTGAAGACGGTACGCGAGAGTATGTTCAAAAGCAATACGCTGAAGGTTACCAACAGTGCACCGCCCCAGGCCAGCGCGCGCCAGTCGTCGTACGGGCTCATGGCAAACTGGTAAATCACCACCGGCAAGTTGGCCAGCGGCGCATTCATGTCGGCGCTGAAGAACTGGTTGTTCAGGGCGGTGAAGAGCAGCGGCGCGGTTTCGCCGGCGATGCGGGCCAGGGCCAGCAGCACGCCGGTGACCACACCCGCCTTGACGGCGCGCAGGCGCACCATGGTCGACACCTTCCAGCGCGGCGCACCGAGGGCAAATGCGGCTTCCAGCAGGCTGTTCGGCACCAGGCGCAGCATATTGTCGGTCGTGCGCACCACCACCGGCACGGCAATGAGCGACAGCGCAATGGTTCCGGCATAGCCCGAGAAATGGCCGACCTTGGCGACATACAGCGCATACACGAACAGGCCGATGACGATCGACGGGGCCGACAGCATGATATCGGTCACAAAGCGGGTCACCTGGGCGAATTTGTTCAGTTCGCCGTATTCCGCCAGGTAGATGCCGGCCAGGATGCCGATTGGCGTGCTGATCAAGGTGGACAAGCCCACCATCATCAGGCTGCCGACGATGGCGTTGCGCAGACCACCGCCTTCGCTGCCAGGCGCCAGCGTGTCATGGGCAAACATGGCCACGGACAAGCCGCCCACGCCCTTGACCAGCAAGGTGCCCAGGATCCACAACAGCACGGCCAGGCCGAAGGTCATGGCCAGCACCGACAGCACGATGCCGAAACGGTGCATCATCAGGCGCTTGCGGTAGACCGGATTCATGGCCGGATTGGCCGCTTTCACGACGGCGTCGTTCATTTCGTGCCTTCCTTGCGGGACATGCCCGCCAACATCAGTTTGGCTGCCGAGAGCACCACGAAGGTGATGGCAAACAGGATCAGCGCCAGCGCGAACAGCGACGACACGTGCAGTGGCGTCGAGGCTTCGGCAAACTCGTTGGCCAGCGTCGAGGAAATCGAGTTACCGGCGGCAAACAGTGACCAGGACAATTTATTCGCATTGCCGATCACGAAGGTCACCGCCATGGTTTCGCCGAGCGCGCGGCCGAGGCCCAGCATCACGCCGCCGACCACGCCGGTGCGGGTGTATGGCAGCACGATCTTGCGCACCACTTCCCACTTGGTGCAGCCAAGGCCGTAGGCCGATTCTTTCAGCACCTGGGGCACGACTTCGAACACGTCGCGCATCACCGAAGAAATGAAAGGGATGATCATCACGGCCAGGATCAGACCGGCGGTCAGGATGCCAATGCCCATCATCGGGCCGGAAAACAGCTGACCGATGATCGGCAGCGTGCCCAGCGTGCTTTTCAGGAACGGCTGGACGTGGTCGGCAAAGATCGGTGCAAACACGAAGAAGCCCCACATGCCGTAAATGATCGACGGAACGCCGGCCAGCAGCTCGACCGCCATACCCATCGGGCGGCGCAGCCAGACCGGGCAGATCTCGGTCAGGAACAGGGCGATGCCAAAGCTGATCGGGAACGCCAGCAGCAGCGCAATGATGGAGGTGGCCAGGGTGCCGACGATAGCGATCGCGGCACCGAAATTTTCATTGACCGGGTCCCACTCGACGGTCGTGATGAAGGACGGGCCGAAGGCCTGGAAGGCAGGCGCGGCGCCGATCATCAGGGAGACGATAATGCCCATCAGCACCAGCAGCACCGATGCGGCGAACACTAGTGTGACTTTATGGAAAATGAAATCCTGGATGCGCTGGGTGCGCATGGTATTGCGCAGGGCGGTGTATTGCGCCTCGGCTTCGGCCAGGGCCTGGGCTTCGAGCCCGCCGGGAACGGCAGCGTCAGGTATCGCGACGGAAGGATGTGCGCTCATGGATATGCTCTAGTAGGAGTAGTTGCAGCCGCCCGGAGAGAGATCCCTGGGCGGCTGCAAATTTTTAAAACGTCGTCAACAACGCCGCAGTCGAACGTTTGTTACCAGATGGCCTTGCCGGTGCTGTCTTTCGCGTTGGTCTTCCACGAAGCTTCCACCAGTTTGGCGACCGAATCAGGCATCGGCACATAGTCGAGTTCAGCGGCAGCTGCGTCGCCGTTCTTGTAAGCCCAGTCGAAGAACTTCAGGACTTCCTTGCCTTTGACGCCGTCAGTCTGGTCTTTGTGCATCAGGATGTACGACACACCCGTGATTGGCCAGCTGGCTTTGCCGGCTGCATCGGTCAGCACGATGGCGAAACCTGGGGTCTTGGTCCACTCGGCGCCGGCAGCGGCAGCCTTGAAAGCGTCGTCGTCAGGCTGCAGGAACACGCCATCCTTGTTTTTCAGCTGGGTGTGCGACATTTTGTTTTTCTTGGCAAACGCCCACTCGACGTAGCCAATCGAACCCTTGATACGCTGCACGTTGGCGGCGACGCCTTCGTTACCCTTGCCGCCGACGCCGGTGGCCCACTTGACTGCCGTGCCCGAACCGATTTTCGCTTTGAAGTCGGCGTTGGTTTTCGACAGGAAGTCGGTGAACAGGAACGACGTGCCCGAGCTGTCGGCACGGTGCACCACGGTGATTTCGTCAGCTGGCAGGGCCATGCCCGGGTTCAGCGCAGCGATTTCAGGGGCATTCCACTTGGTGATTTTGCCCAGGTAGATGTCGGCGACCACAGGACCGGTCAGTTTCATCGCGCCTGGGGCAATGCCTGGCAAGTTGACGATGGTGACAACACCACCCATGATGGCCGGGAACTGGAACAAGCCGGCTTCGGTCAGCTCGGCTGCCGACAATGGCATGTCGGATGCGCCGAAATCGACGGTCTTGGCCTTGATTTGCTTGATACCTGCACCGGAACCGACCGATTGGTAGTTCAGGCCATTGCCACTGGCCTTCTTGTACATCTCGGCCCATTTGGCGTAGATCGGGTACGGGAAGGTCGCGCCAGCGCCGGTCATGTCAGCAGCGGAGACGATCGACATCGTCATGGCAGCCGAGGCGCCGACAACGAGGGAGGCAAACAGGTGCTTCATGCGCATAACAGTTCCTTAACAGTGGTGGGGTGAGTGCGATGCAGTCTAGCGGACCAATATGACAGGTTTATGACAACCAAAAATGCATGTCATAAACATTGTAAGTCGAGTGTGACCGGGGCAGGCAAGTTTCGGCGCCACGTATCCACCAGCAAAGAATCGTAACCACCTTGGCAAGCTTGCCAATTAGATGTGGCTATCAGTCCTGGACAACAAAAAGCGGCGAGGCCCGGGGAGGGCAATCGCCGCTGTCGTCGCACAGGAATTACACCTAGCGCAGGAAACGCGCGAGGGTGGTGGCCGTGACGGCGTCGATTTGGGTGAACTGGAAACCGATCCGGTATTCGCCACTGCTGAAAATACAGTACTGGACGCGTGCGTGCGTGTGAATCGGGTCAACCACGCCGTTGACGAGCAGGCCGATGCTGACGCGTGCCTCGATGCCCGTCTTGAGCGGCACGTCCAGCAGGATTCCCACACCATTGTCGGCCAGGTCGAAACTGCGACCCATGATTGCCTCGCCGCCTGTAAGTTTGACCAAAGTTTTCACCTTGACCATCTTGCGTTCGGCCTTCCTCTTATCTTCCACGACATTCCCGGTGCATTGATGAGCTGAGCCACATTATAAATGTTCAGCAAGTTTTCACTTCGTAAATATGTTCAGGACTCGCTAGTCGAGTTCACGCAATTTGTTGAAGGCCTCGTCGATGCGCTCGACGGCAACGATGGTCATGCCTTCGATCTTTTGCTTCGGTACATTTGCTTTGGGGATCATGGCAATCGAAAAGCCCAACTTGGCCGCTTCGCGCAAGCGTTCCTGCCCGCGCGGCGCCGGACGAATTTCGCCGGCCAGGCCGATCTCGCCAAACACGACCAGGCCGCGCGGCAGCGGCTTGTTGCGCATCGATGAATTAATTGCCAGCAAGACCGCCAGGTCGGCGGCCGGCTCCGTAATCTTCACGCCACCCACCGCGTTGATGAACACGTCCTGGTCAAACGCGGCGATGCCGGCGTGGCGATGCAGCACCGCCAGCAGCATGGCCAGGCGGTTTTGCTCCAGCCCCACCGACAGCCGACGGGCATTCGGCAAGTGACTGGTATCGACCAGGGCCTGGATTTCGACCAGCAACGGCCGGGTTCCTTCTTGCGTGACCATGACACAGGCGCCCGGCACCTGGGTGTCGTGCTGTGACAGAAACAATGCAGATGGATTGGAGACGCCCTTCAAGCCTTTTTCGGTCATCGCGAACACGCCCAGTTCATTCACGGCGCCAAAGCGGTTCTTGATGGCCCGCACCAGGCGGAAGCTCGATTGCGGGTCGCCTTCGAAATACAGCACCGTGTCGACAATGTGCTCGAGTACGCGCGGACCGGCCAGCGCGCCCTCTTTCGTGACGTGACCGACCAGGATGATGGTCACCCCGGTCTGCTTGGCAACACGCGTCAGCTGGGCCGCACATTCGCGCACCTGCGCCACCGAACCGGGCGCGGAGGTGAGCGCGTCGGAGTACACCGTTTGAATGGAGTCGATGACGGCCACTTCCGGCTTCAGGTCGGCCAGTGTGCCGAGTATCTTCTCGAGTTGGATTTCGGCCTGCAGCTTCAGTTCGCGCCCGTCGACACCCAGCCTGCGCGCGCGCAAGGCGATCTGGGCGCCGGATTCTTCGCCACTGACATATAAAGTACTTTTATGGGCGGAGATATTCGCCAGCGCCTGCAGCAGCAGGGTCGACTTGCCGATGCCAGGATCGCCGCCGATCAGCACCACGCCGCCGGCGACCAGGCCGCCGCCCAGCACACGGTCGAATTCCTCGATGCCGGTGCCGAAGCGCGGCACGTCGACCGCCTCGATGTCCGACAGCGACAGCACCGGCGCTGTCTGGGCCAGGCTGCGGTGCGGGCCCTGCTGTGACAGGCGGTTCACGCCTGCGGTTTCCTGGACGGTTTCGACCAGCGTGTTCCAGGCATGACAAGCGGCGCACTGCCCCATCCAGCGGCTGGACATGGCACCGCACTCACTGCAGGTAAAACTGGTTTTTGGCTTAGCCATTGGTGCCCAACCGTCCTTCCTGCACGCGCACGCGCGGCGCGACAGCGCACATCAACTCGTAACCGATGGTGCCGGCAGCGTTGGCCACCTCGTCGATCGGCAAGCCATCGCCCCACAGCGTGACCTTGCTGCCGACCCGCGCATTCGGGATCGGGCTCAAATCCACCGTCATCATGTCCATCGATACCCGCCCGACCAGCGTGGTGCGCACGCCGTCGACAATGACCGGCGTGCCGTGCGGCGCGTGGCGCGGGTAACCGTCGGCATAGCCGCATGCCACCACGCCGACCGGCATTGGCGCCGTGGCCTGGAAGCTGCTGCCGTAACCGACGCTGTCGCCCGACTGAAGTTGCTGGATGCCGATGATTTCGGACGCCAGCGTCATGGTCGGACGCAAGCCGAATTCGTGGGCCGTCTTGCCGCCCGGCGTACCGCCGTAGAGCATGATACCGGGGCGCACCCAATCGCTGGCAAGCTCGTCGCCGAGCACGGATTGCTGCAGCACACCGCCCGAATTCGACAAGCTGCGCTCGCCCAGCAAACCTGCCGCACCGAGGCGAAAGCGGCGCACCTGTTCGACAATCTTCAGGCGCGGATGCTCCAGTTCATCGGCATTGGCAAAATGCGTCATCAGGGTGATGTGGCGGATGCCGGGAATGGCGCGCAGGCGCGCGTAGGCAGCGGCGTACTCGTCCGGCAAGAAACCGAGCCGGTTCATACCCGTGTTCATTTTCAAATGCACATCGATCGGGCGGTACAACTGGGTATATTCCAGCATCTTGATCTGTTCGATGCAGTGCACCGCACTGTCGATATTGTGTTCGGCCAGCAGGGCAACATCGGTCGGATCGAAAATTCCTTCCAACAACAAGATCGGCTTGATCCAGCCGAGGGCGCGCAGGCGCACTGCGTTGTCGGTTTCGATCAGCGCCAGGCCATCGGCCAGCGCGAAGCCTTGCATGCCCAGTTCGAGCCCGTGTCCATAGGCATTTGCCTTGACGACGGCCCAGATTTTGGAAGCCGGCGCGCAGATGCGCGCGCGCTGCAAATTGTGTTGCATGGAATCGACGTGAATCGTGGCAGTAAGCGGACGCGGCATGGATAGTGGCAGGCAGAAGAATCGACAAGCGCGTATTTTAACGGACACGGTTGCCGAGCACACCGCTGATTTCTTGGGATTGCTACCCGTTCATGGTATAAAGCAACCCAGACTAGTTACCCGAACTCTCGAATGAACCGTGGTTTTTACACCATCATGGCGGCGCAGTTTTTTTCGTCGCTTGCGGACAATGCGCTGCTGTTTGTCGCTATCGATCTGCTCGTTTCACGGAATGCCCCGGAATCGCTCAAGCCCCTGCTGAAGCTCTCGTTCGTGCTGTTCTATGTGATCCTCGCCGCCTTTGTCGGCGCGTTCGCCGACGCCTTGCCCAAGGGTCGCGTGATGTTCATCGCCAACCTCGTCAAGATCTTCGGTTGCGGCCTGCTGTTCCTGCACATACATCCGCTGTTGGCGTACTCGGTGGTCGGCTTCGGCGCTGCGGTGTACTCGCCCGCCAAGTACGGCATTCTCACTGAATTGCTGCCGCCCGAAAAACTGGTCGCGGCGAATGGCTGGATCGAAGGCTTGACGGTCATGTCGATCATTCTGGGTACCGTGCTGGGCGGCCTGCTGGTCAGCGTGAAGGGGTCCACCTTTTTGCTGGGCATCGATATACCGATGATCGATACTGGCATCGACACGCCGATCGAAGCATCGCTGAGCCTGGTCGCTTTTCTGTATGGTCTGGCCACGCTGTTCAACCTGCGCATTCCCGACACCGGCGCGCGCTACGCCAAGCAAAAGCGCGGCGCCGCACGTCTGATCCGCGATTTCGCGAACTGCTCGACGATTCTGTGGAAAGACAAGCTGGGCCAGATCTCGCTGGCAGTCACCACCCTGTTCTGGGGCGCCGGCGCCACCTTGCAATTCATCGTCCTGAAGTGGGCGGAACGCTCGCTCGGCATGCCGCTCGATAAAGCCACGTCACTGATCGGCGTGGTCGCGCTTGGCGTCGCCATGGGCGCGGTAGCGTCGGCCAAGATGATTCCGTTGCAGCGTTCGCTGACCGTGATCCCGCTGGGCATCGTCATGGGTCTGGTCGTGATGAGCATGACGATGGTTCACTCGGTGGTCGTCGCCTACCCGCTGCTGGCACTGATCGGTTTGCTGTCAGGTTTCTTCGTGGTGCCAATGAATGCACTGCTGCAGCATCGCGGGCATGTCCTGATGAGCGCCGGCCACTCGATTGCGGTACAGAATTTCAACGAAAACCTGTCCATCCTGACCATGCTGGCCATCTACGCAGTGATGCTGACGCTGAACATCGACCTGAACATCATCATCATGCTGTTTGGCCTGTCGGTCGCCGCGATCATGTTCCTGATCATGCGCCTGCACGCCGCCAACCAGCGCGAACACGATTCCCTGGCGCTGATCGGCGAGCACAAACACTAAGTGCCCCTCGGCTCTTACCCAACAATTAGGGTCAGAGTCGATTAATTCTGCAATTTTTCGCGCCGTAACGTTTTTACGGGAGGGTCAGTGTCGAATTATTTGGCAACCTGGCGCGATATCTCGACGGCAAGCTTCAATTCGTCAACTTAGCTGAACAATTGCTCGGAAATTCGACTCTGACCCTAATTGTTGGGTAATGGCTTGGCGGCAGCGTTGGCACGCCAGGTGGCGGGGACGATGAAGCCGCGGTCGATTTCGACGACGTGGCCAGCTTGCTGGCGCAGGATCGCGACCAGGACTGGTCCGTCCGCGCTCTCGAACTGCGCACAGAGCGTGGCGTGCAGCGCGGCGCGGGTCTGCATGGCGGGGGCGCTGGTGGCGCGAAATGGCGCCAGCCACTGCAGCTTGGGCAACACCAGAAACAGCGCGTCCGGCAACAGGGCGAACTCGTCGATGGCGCACCAGAAGCCATGGCAGTGCGCACGGTTGATGGCGCGCATCGGCGGCGCGCTCACCGCCGGTGCCGCGAGCGGATAGAACAACCAGCCTTTTACCAAGGCACGCGCACGCACGACCGGGCCGGGTAACTGCGCCTGGGCGGCAGGATGCTGGCCAAGCACCAGCTGCTTCTCGACGATCTTGCGCATCTTGGCACCCAGGCTGTCGGCCAGGTTCGGGCCGACCAGGGCGTCGAGGTCGTCTGGCTCTGGCCGCTGCAGCAGGTAGAACTTGGTGGCGAACTCGATATGTTCGAGGCCGCCGCCGGCATCGAGCAAAAAGTCGAATTCACCCACCGTGTCGTTGCGCGCCGCCCGTATCTGCAGGCTGTGCGCAACCAGCACACCCTGCTCGCGAAAATAAAACGCCATCAGCTTTTCGGCGTACAAGCCCAGACGCGTGAAGGCACGTTCGCCCAGCGCGGCGTCGAGCGGCGCCGGATCGTGGTCGAGCGCGAACAGCCAGCGCTCTGTCTCTGGCGTCACCGGCGTCAGCGACATCACCTCGCCGTGCCAGCATGGGTCGCCCGCGTCGAGCAGGTCGGGCGCGTCGAGCAGCCACGCCAGCGCGCGCACGCGCGCGTGACGCAGCGCGCCCCAGCGGCGGTCGAAACGCCCCTGATACGTGTCCGGCGCCGCAGGGTCAGGCGGCGCGCTCATCGCCTTCAGGCGCGCTGGCAGTCACGGCGCGGCACAGGTCGGCCCAGGCCAGGGCCTTGTCCAGACCGCGGCGCAGCAGTTCGCCCGGATGGAGTGTGGCGACCAGTGCGGCGCCAGCGACCGCGTGCACCTGCCCGCGCGCGCCAGCCAACGCCTCTTGCAATGGTTTGCCCAGCATCGCGTTGGCCGCGACCTGGCCGAGCGTCAGCATGACCGTCGCCCCGGTCAAGGCCAGCTCGCGTTCGACGAAGGGACGGCACGCGGCCACTTCGTCGGCAGTCGGGGCGCGGTCGCCGCCGTTGGCACTCACGGGGCGGCATTTGACCAGGTTCGTCACGTACACGTCGCGCGCGCGCGCGTGGCCGGCTGCGGCCAGCATGTTGTCGAGCAGCGTGCCAGCCTCGCCCGCCACCGGCAGGTTCGCCGCCTCATCGGCAACACTGGTGGCGCCCGCGGCAACCAGCCACACGGCCGCTTCGGCGCCGGCCCCATGGACCGGCCTGGCGCCGGGACGGCAGGCGCCGCAGCGGTCGCAACTGGTGATGGCCGCACGCAGCGCCGGCCAGTCCATCTGCGCGATGTCCGGTTCGGCCGGCGTCGACGGTTGCTGGTCAACCGGGACGAGGGCATCGGCCGGCGGCTGGTGACGCAAGGTCCACAGCGGCCCCACACCCATCTCGGCCAGGAAGGCGCTGTCGCGGCGGCTGACAGTATTCATAAGGTGTAGCGCATGACGATCGCGTCCTCGCGCTGGCCCTGGTGAGCGGGATAATAGGCGCGGCGCCGGCCGATCTCGGCATAGCCGTAGCGCTGGTACACCGCCAGCGCGCGCATATTGGACGGGCGCACTTCGAGCAGCATCGATGCCATGCCGAGCCCGCGCGCACGCGCGGCCGCCTTGTCGAGCAGGTAGCGACCCAGACCGCGGCCTTGCAGGCTGGCGGCCACCGCCACGTCGAGCAAGTGTGCTTCATCGACCGCCGGCATCAGCAAATAATAGCCGTGCAGTGCGCCGTGCGCGTCGCGCAGCACCCAGGCATCGTAGCCACTGGTGAGTGAATCGGTAAAATTGGCGCGGCTCCACGGGTGCGGAAACACGCTCTGCTCGAGCGCCAGCACGTCGTCGACGTCCTGCAGGCGCATCGGCGCGTAATCGAGCAAGTCGAAGCTGTCGTTCATAGTGCCGCAGCCTTGGCGGCATTGATCACCTGGCGCTCGGCGCTGGTGTAGGCGATTTTGTTGCGCAGGTATAGCGGCTGCGCCGCCGCCGCATCGACGCCCTGCCCGGCCGCCAGCGCCGTCGCGCCCAGGCGCACCAACTCGCGCGCATGCGGCTGGACGTCGACCAGTGCGCCCACGGCGAACGATCTGTCGGCAAACGCCGCCGGATACGCCGCCAGGCCATTTCCGCACGCGACCAGGCCGGACACCGCCACCGGCGTCACCGCTTCTGGTGCGCACAAAGCGGGCGCCACGACTGTTTGCCAGCCGTCGGCATAACGGTACTGGGCCCAGTAGACTTCGCCCATGCGCGCGTCGAGGACCACCAGCACATCGCTGGCGCCGACAGCGGCGCGGCAGGCCAGCGCCATGGCGTCCAGCGTCACCAGCGGCAGCACCGGCAAGCCGGCACCGAAGGCCAGGCCCTGGGCGATGCCGCAAGCGGTGCGCACGCCGGTAAACGAGCCAGGGCCGGCGCCGAACACGATGGCGTCAACCTCGGCCAGCTTGATATGGGCCGCTGCCAGCAGGTCCTGCACCATCGGCAGGATGGCTTGCGAATGGGTGCGTACGCCCGAAGATTCTCGGGTGGTGATGGCCTCGCCCACCAGCAAGGCGCAGGAGGCGAGTTCGGAAGAGGTTTCAATGGCAAGCAGAATAGGCATGGGGCGTATTTTAACCTGTGCGGGCGCTGCCGAAGCACCGGCCAATGGCGCAGATGTGCAATGCCGCGCCGCACAGAGTAGAATCGCGCTCATGCACAGCCTGACCCTCGATGCCACCAACCGTTATGATGTCGCCGCCCGTATTGCCGGCCCACGCTGGATCGTCGCGTGCCTGTGCGCCGCCTGGTGCGGCACCTGCGGCACTTACCGCGCCGCGTTCGAGGCGCTGGCGGCGCGCCATCCGGACAAGGACTTCCTCTGGATCGACATTGAAGACCAGGCCGACGTGGTCGGCGACCTCGATGTCGACAACTTCCCCACACTGCTGATCCAGCACCAGGACACGGTCGCCTTCTTCGGCACGATGCTGCCCGATGCTGCGCTGGCCGACCGCCTGATCAAGGCGCAGGCGGCGCAGTCGGACGCCGAACTGGCGCGCCTGGCCGTGTCCAGCGAAGAGCGGCGCGGCTGGCAGCGTGAGTGCAACCTGCGCACGCTGCTGCACGCCGCCGGCTAAATCAGTACCGTCCCCCACGCCTGCTGCAACTGGTCGGGCGGCACCGGGCGGCTGAAATAATAGCCCTGGGCGCGGTTGCAGCCATGGCGCAGCAGGAACGCCACCTGCTCGGCATTTTCCACCCCTTCCGCGATCACCGACAGGTTCATGCTTTTGCCAAGCTGGATGATGGCAACCGCAATTGCCTCGTCGTCGGCATTCGAGGCGATGTCCTTGATGAAGCTCTGGTCGATCTTCAGCGTCTGCACGGGTAGCTGTTTCAGGTAAGCCAGCGACGAATAGCCGGTGCCGAAATCGTCGATCGCCAGTTCGACGCCGATCGCATGCAGCTCATTGATCAGGATGAGCGCGTCGCCAGTATTCATGATCACCGATTCGGTCACCTCCAGCTGCAGGCGTTGCGGCGCCAGCCCGGTCTCCTGCAGGATCTGGCGCACCACGCCGGCGATCGAGCCGCGCTCGAACTGGCGCACCGACAGGTTGACGGCGATCTTCGGCACCACAAAACCGCGCGCCTGCCAGCGCATCATCTGGCGGCACGCCTCGAACAGTACCCACTGACCCAGCTGGTTAATGAAGCCGGTTTCCTCGGCCAGCGGAATGAAGTGCACCGGCGCGACCTCGCCCAGCTCGGCGTTTTGCCAGCGCACCAGCGCTTCCGCGCCGATCAGACGGCCGCTGTCGATTTCCACCTGCGGCTGGTAATCGAGATATACCTCGTCCCGTTCGATCGAGCGGCGCAGCAGCGCCTCGAGGCGCAGACGCTTGACGCCGTCGCCGGTCATCGAGGGCGCATAGAAACGGAAGTTGTTGCGCCCACGCGCCTTGGCCTGGTACATCGCCACATCGGCATTCCGGATCAGCATGTTCAGGTCGTCGGCATCGTCCGGGTACAGACTGATGCCGACACTGCCAGTGACGAACAATTCATGTTCGGCCACCACGAACGGCTGCTCGAACATGGTCATCAGTTTTTCGGCCACCTGCGCCGCGCCAGGCTCGCCGGCCACGTTTTCGAGCAGGACGATGAATTCATCGCCACCCAGGCGCGCCAGCGTGTCGCCATGGCGCAAGCGGCGCGAGAGCGCCTGCGCGACCTTTTTCAGCAGCGCATCGCCGACGTGGTGCCCGAGCGTGTCGTTGACGTTCTTGAAGCGATCAAGATCGATGAACATCACGGCCAGCTGCTCGCCTTCGCGCGCGGCGCGGGTGAGCGCGTGCTGCAGGCGGTCGTGGAACAGCAGCCGGTTGGGCAGCGCCGTCAAGGGGTCGTGGTGGGCCATGTGGTCGAGCTTTTCCTTGGCTTCCTTGACCTGCGTGATATCGCTGAACACCCCGACGAAGTGCGTGATGACGTTCTCGCCGTCGCGCACCGCCGACACGGTCAACGCTTCGAGGTAGTGGGTGCTGTCCTTGCGGATGCGCCACAATTCGCCCTGCCAGAAACCGCTGGTATCGAGTTCGTCCCACAAAGCCGTATAAAACGCATCGTCGTGGCGGTCGGACCGGACAATGGTCGCATCGCGCCCGAGCGCTTCCATTTCGCTGTAGCCCGTAATGTGCGTAAACGCCGGGTTGGTGGCGACGATGCGGCGCTGCGCATCGACCACCATCACGCCGTCGGCGATCCGATCCAGCACGGTGGCGGACAGGCGCAGCTTTTCTTCGGCCACGCGACGCGCCGTGATGTCCGCGTACACCCAGATCGAGCCGGCCGACGGCTTTGCCGGATCGACCGCGCGCCCGCTCGCCAGGCACCAGATCAGCGCACCATCGCTGCGCCGGTACTGGCGCTCCTCGCTGAAATCCTGGCCCAGTACCAGCCGGCGGGCCTGGCGCGCAGCGACCTCGGCATACTCGCCCGGCGTGGCAAACACGATCGCCACCGAACTGCCCTCCAGCTCTGCGCTGGCGTAGCCAAACAGCTCATCGCAGCGGCGGTTGGTCGAAACGACCCGCTCGTCGCGCACGAACATCACGCCGAACATGACGTTTTCCAGGATGGCATCCTGCTCGGCCAGCAGTGCGTCGATGCGCATTTCGCTGCGCTTGCGCTCGGAAATGTCGGTGATGATGCCATCGACCCGGTAGTGCGGGCTGCCCGGCAGGTCGTGCGGCTGGCCGTTTTCCATCAACCAGCGCTCAACGCCACCGGCGTCGATGATGCGGTATTCGAGCGCGTACGCCTGGCCCTCGGTGATCGCGGCACGCAATTCGCGCCGATGGCGGCGCCGGTCGGCGGGATGAATCAGGTCGGACCAGGCATCGGTCCCGTTGCGCATGAAGTGCGCGACCGAATAGCCGGTGATGTCAGCCAGCGCATCGCTGACGAAATCGATGGGGCCACCCGGTTGCGAACGGAACACCGCACCCGGCACCTGGCTGACAATGGTGCGGAACTGTTCTTCGTTGCGGTGGATATCGACAAACAGCTTGCGGATGGCGCTGCGCATCTGGTCCATCTGGCGGCCCAGGCGGCCCAGCTCATCGCCGCGCTCGAGCAGCAGCGGGGCATCGAACTGGCCGCGCGCCAGGGCCTCCGAGAACGCTTCGAGCTGGCGCAGCGGGGTTTGCAGGCGCAGTTTCAAAAACAACACGATCAGCAGCAGCGACACGCCCAGCTGGATGGCCAGCACCACCAGGTAGGTCGACTGGCGCACTTGCAGGTCATGGCGGATGCGCGCATCGTCCATGTCGATGGCAATGCGTCCGACCCATTCGCGCCGGAACACGATATCGCGTTCGGCGTGCGACAGCCTGGCCGTCGCGCGCGCGGCCGCGGCGGCAGGAGGCAGCGGCGCAGCCCGTACATCGATGATGGCAGTGTTCGAGGAATCGAGCACCCGCACCCGCTGCACGGCAGGGTCGCGCATGACCGAATCGACCAGCGCACGCGCCCCGTCGATATTCATGTTCCAGAGCGACTCCTGCATGCCGAACGCGAGCACCTCAGCGTTGCGCTGCAAGGCCTCGCCCAGCAGGCGCGCGGCAGACTGGCGCTCCTGCATGACCAGCACATAACTGCCCACCATGGCCGGCACCAGCAGACCGGCCACGACCACCAGCAGCAGCGCCCCGAACATGGACTGGCCGTAGAGCGAGCTCAGTCTCGAGATCAGGGAGCGAATGTGGATGCGGAACATGCAGTGTCAGTACAAATGGCGTATCGCGGTGATTATGCACACAGACTTGCCGTGTGTCATCACAATGTCAAGCAAAGTACGCCCGGCGTGCACATCGCACCACGCTGGCAGGGCTTGCCCAGGCTTGTTATGATGCTGCCACTTCAACCAAGGACTTCACCATGACATTCTCGATGTATGCCGCCTCCGTGCCGGTCTTCCGCCAGATCCTGACCGCCCTGTCCGCCGTACTGGACAAGGCCGAAGCCCATGCCGCCGACAAAAAAATCGAACCGGCCGCACTGCTGCAGGCGCGTTTGTTCCCGGACATGTTCCCATTGGCGCGCCAGGTACAAGTGGCGGCAGATTTCGCCAAGGGCACCTGCGCCCGACTGGCCGGCGTCGACGTGCCGAAATACGACGATGTCGAGAGCACGTTCGCCGAATTGCGCGCGCGCATCGCCACCACCCTGGCATTCATCGCAACCCTGGACCAGGAAGCCATCGCCAGCAGCGCTGACCGCGCCATCACCACCGGCAGCGGCGAAAAAACCCGCCACTTCACCGGCCAGGAATACCTGCTGCACTACGCTTTCCCGCATTTCTTTTTCCATGCGACGACTGCGTACGACATCCTGCGCCACAACGGTGTGGAAGTGGGCAAGAAAGACTTTGTCGGCAGCTACAAGTAAATTACTTGTTACGGCGCGGATAACCCTGGGCCAGGATCCGCGTCCACACCAGCTCCTTGTCGACATCCGACATGGCCACCCAGTGCGCCACTTCGACGACCGTGCGCCCGCAGCCGCGGCAAACGTCGTCGAAGGTGGTGGAACACACCGCCACACAGGGTGTGTCGGGACGCTCGACCGCCGGCTTGCACACCTCGTCAGGCCGGTCCGACATGCAGCGCATCCCAGCCGTCATGGCCCAGCTTTTCCATCGTTGCAATATTCTTCTCGAAAATTTCTTCCGCTTCAGGAAAGGCGTCCACCGCGCGCTCGATGCTCTCTTCGCGTAGCAATTGCAGGATCGGGTAAGGCGAGCGGTTGGTGAAATTTTCGATATCGTTAATGTCGGTATCGGCAAACTGGTAGTCCGGGTGAAAACTGGCGACCTGCAACTCGCCTTCCAGGTCCATGTCTTCGAGCGCGGCATCGGCCACGTCGAGGAACTCGTTGTAGTCGAGGAAATCGGTGAGGACGAACGGGTGGATCAGCAAGGTGGTGTCGATGGTGCCCGCATCGGTATCGGACAGCATTTGCAGTTCATCCATCAACTGCTCCAGCAACGCTTCGGGCGTGGTGGCAGGCGACACCACATAGCGCACCTGCTCCTTGACGTAGACGGCCTTGGCAAACGGACACAGGTTCAGGCCGATGACGGCATGCTCGACCCAGCGGCGGGTGGCGGCGACGATGGCGTCGTCGTCAAGGTTGGGGTTGGTCTTGCTGGTCTTGCTCATGTGGCACTCTCGAACGCTGTACAAAGCTAGATTGTACGCATTTCCATGCGCGCCTGGCCGGCTGGCGCACTTTTGCGCCAGCGCAGAGATGCACGGTGCGCAGCGGGTAAGGTCGAACTGCCACAGCATCCCGTGATGTTCGAACGACAAAATCGGCAAAGCGGTATTGATATGGAGCCATGTTTCTTGATCCAGAAAGACATGGCTGAGATCGCCTGTAAATTGGCAGCCTGATAATACCTTGGAGATCATACCCCCAGGGGTATATGCTCCAATTCAGGAATCACATTGAATAAACTTAATTTTTTGCGTTATACCCCTGCCATCCCTTGTTTTAATTGCAAATATATTGACAAAACACGTCGCAAATAATTTTTGTAACTGTGCTGACATATTTCTTGACGAGCCCAATAAGTGGTCCGTACACTCCGCTGAGTTAATCGAGGTCCGGCACGCAATTCATGTCAATTTGGACGCCACATTGGAGAGCCATGCACGCCACCATCCGCCCTACCCTGTCCCGCCTTGCCGGCGCCGCCGCACTGCTGGCCGCCACCACCGCACCCATGCTGGCCCAGGCCGCCGATCCGGCGCCAGGCAGCGTGATGCAGGCGTCGTCGAGCACCATCCTCGCGGCCCGTACGGCGCTTCCAGGCACGCCAGCGCTGAAAGCGGACGACTTCAAGGAGACGGATTTGTGGGGCCGGCTGCGCAGCGGCTACGCCATTCCTGACATCAATAACGACCTCGTCACCAAGCACACCCAGTACTACGCAAAAAGTCCCGACAACCTGGCCCGCATCTCCGGTCGCGCGTCGCTGTACCTGTATCACGTGGTGCAGGAACTGGAAAAACGCAATATGCCGACTGAACTGGCGCTGCTGCCGGTAATCGAATCGGCCTTCAATCCGCAAGCAAGTTCGCCAGTGAACGCCGCCGGCATCTGGCAGTTCATGCCGGCCACCGGGCGCGATTTCAGCCTGAAGCAAAACCTGTTCAAGGATGATCGGCGCGGCGTGCTGGCCTCGACTGATGCCGCCCTGACCTACCTGCAGCGCCTGTACACCATGTTCGGCGACTGGCAACTGGCCCTGGCCGCCTACAACTGGGGCGAAGGCAATGTACAAAAAGCCATCAAGCGCAACCAGTCGCTGGGCAAGTCCACCGATTTCGAAAGCCTGGCCGAGCTGATGCCGGCCGAAACGCGCAACTACGTGCCGAAACTGCAGGCGGTCAAAAACATCATCGCCAACCCGAGCCAGTACGGCGTTACGCTGCCGGCCATCGACAACACCCCGTATTTCACCGCGGTCGACAAGACCAGCGACATCGACCTGACCGTGGCCGCCCAGCTGGCCGAATTGTCGGTCGACGAATTCAAGGCGCTGAACCCGCAATTCAAGCGCCCGGTCATCACCGGCGACGAGCAGACCAAGATTTTGCTGCCAAAAGAAAACGCCGAGAAATTCCACCTGAACCTGGCGCAATGGGGCCACGCCCTGTCGAGCTGGACCACGCATAAAATCGTTGGCGCGCGCGAAAGCATGTCGTCCCTGGCCCAGCGCCTGGGCACCACGCCCGAAGTGCTGCGCCAGGCCAACAACATCCCTGCCCAATCGCGCCTGAAAGTCGGCTCGACGATCCTGGTGCCGAAAGTATCGGCTTCAGTCGGCAACGATATTACCGATACCATCACCGACAATGCCACGGTCGCCTTCGAAGCCGACCGTCCGGAGCGCCGCAGCCGCAACGCCAATCTGACGCGCGCCCAGCGCATCAAGGCCAACGCCGCCGACGCGGTCGATGAAATCCGCAGTCGCGTCTCGCGCATCGGCAAGAAGAAGGAAGCAGCACGCGTGAATGGCCGCAAGCATCGCTGATCAAAACACGCATTGTTAAGCAATTGGCAGCGAATAAAAGACAACTCGCTGCCTCTCCTGCATTCCTCCGCACGAAATTCAGTTCGTCCTGTACAAACACAGTGAAACTACTGTATAGTCTCGTTTGTGCACTGCAATAAGCAACGGCGTCACCCGCCGACTCAATCAGCGCACCGCATTACCGCATTACTAAACCCGCAGTAAAAACCTAGCAGCTTCGCAAGCCCAGGCATATCCTCCGGATAGCCTCTATAAAGCCCTCCCGCCTTGTGTGTCGCACCTGACACCGTCCCGGCGCAAAGCTTTTGTGCCGAAATTTCTTTAGTTCTGAGTCATTTCGTTGTGTTGGTTGGCGTTGCTATTTTGCGCTCGCAGCTTTCGCTCGGGCGCTGATGTATACCGAAAGAAAAGAAAACAATGACTTTTGAAGCCTTAGGCCTCCACGCGTCCATCGTACAAGCAGTGACCGACGCAGGTTACACCGTTCCTACCCCAGTCCAGGAGCAAGCCATTCCTGCTGGTATCGCCGGCCGCGACATGCTCGTCTCGTCGCAAACCGGTTCAGGCAAGACTGCCGCATTCATGCTGCCTGCCCTGCACAAATTCGCCGTCGCCGAAATGTCGGACGCCGCCAAAGCTGCCGCGCAAGAAGCGCAGGCTGCCCGCACCCGTGGCGAGCGCCCACGTTTCAAAGCTGCCCAGCCAAAAATGCTGGTGCTGACCCCGACCCGCGAACTGGCCCTGCAAGTGACCAGCGCGACCGAAAAATACGGTACGCAAATCCGCCGCATCAAGGCTGTGTCGATCCTGGGTGGCATGCCTTACCCAAAACAGATGCAACTGCTGGCCAAGAACCCTGAAATCCTGGTAGCCACCCCTGGCCGCCTGATCGATCACATGGAATCGGGCAAGATCGACTTCTCGCAACTCGAAATTCTGGTGCTGGACGAAGCCGACCGCATGCTGGACATGGGTTTCATCGACGACATCGAAAAAATCATCGCCGCCACCCCGGCCAACCGTCAAACGATGCTGTTCTCGGCAACCCTGGATGGCATGGTCGGCAATATGGCCCGCCGCATCACGACCGACCCGCAGATCATTCAGATCGCCAGCTCGTCGAGCCGTCACGAAAACATCGTGCAGCGCGTCCACTTCGTCGACGACCTGTCGCACAAGAATCGCCTGCTCGACCACCTGCTGCGCGACGAAACGCTGGATCAGGCCGTGGTCTTCACCGCCACCAAGCGTGACGCCGACATGATCGCCGACCGCCTGAACATCGCCGGTTTCTCGGCTGCCGCCTTGCACGGCGACATGCACCAGGGCGCGCGTAACCGCACGCTCGACGGCCTGCGCCGCGGCAACGTCAAGGTACTGGTTGCCACCGACGTCGCAGCGCGCGGTATCGACGTGCCGAACATCACGCACGTCGTCAACTACGACTTGCCGAAGTTCCCGGAAGATTACGTCCACCGCATCGGCCGTACCGGTCGTGCTGGCCGTAACGGCCTGGCGATTTCGCTGGTGAACCACGCCGAAAGCATGAACGTCAAGCGCATCGAGCGCTTCACCAAGCAATTGATTCCGGTGAATGTCGTCGAAGGTTTCGAGCCTAAGCGCTCGGCATCGGCACCGCGTTCGTCGACCCGCCCAGGCGGCTGGAAACCGGGCGACAACCGTTCGCCGGCTGCCAAGCCAGGCCAGCGCTCGTTCAGCAACCCGGCCGCACCACGCCGTGAAGCATCGGGCAGCGGCTACAAGGGTTCGCACCCACGTTCGACTGACGGCGCGCGCCGCACGTTTGGCGAATAATCAGCTTGACTGAATAAAGAACGGCTGCCTCGGCAGCCGTTTTTTTTCGTCCCGACACTAGCGGAAGTAGCCCAACTGGGCGATGCACATCATGGCCACGTCGACCACGCGCCGCTCGCCGCTCATGAAATCGGCCGCCACCTTGTTGACGCAGCCATGCACATTGCGCGCCTTGTTGCGCGCCTCGATGGGGTCAGTAATATTGAGGATCTTGACGACGATGTCAGTCATGGTTGCCATCTGGTCGCGCGACGATTCGCCGCGCCACGAACGCAGGCTCTCGCCATGCAGGGCCGAGTTCGGTTCGAACTGGGCCGAGGCGGCGCCGCAGACCAGCAGGAGCAACAGCAGAACACAGCGCATGGCGCACTCCACGAGGCTTGAGATACACCGAGCCTAGCGCGGTCGATGGCAGCGCCTTTGCGCCAGGTTAAAGAGCGCAGGTGCGCAAGCCGCCGAACAAATCATCACGCTCGGGCATGAAAAAATTGCGGAAGTATGGCGAGCGAAAGCGCGCCGGCGTGGCGAACGACGCGCCGCGCAAGACCTGGTGGCTGGCGAACCAGGGCGCCGAATAGTCCAGGTAGCGGTCCGGCATAAAGCCCGGATACGGCTCGAACGGGGTGGCGGTCCATTCCCACACGGCGCCCCAATTGAAACCCGGCTGCGACGACGTTGCGGCAAATTCCCATTCGGCTTCGAGCGGCAAGCGGCGCCCGGCCCAGGCGCAATACGCTTGCGCTTCAAACAGACTGATGTGGCGCACCGCCTCATACGGATCGAGCGTCTGCGCCTTGCCGAAGCGGGTGGTGCTCCAGGCGCCACCGGCGCGCGACCAGTAGCGCGGCGCCGAGCGCTCCTGCGCCATCAGCCACGCGCGTGCCGCCGGCGTCCAGAATTGCGGGCGCTCGTAGCCGCCGTCGCGCACGAATTCGCCGAACTGGCCGTTGTCGATGGCATCTGCATCGATCCGGAACGGCGCCACGTAACATGGGTACGGCGGTTTTTCGTTGTCGAACACGAATCCAGCGCGGGCTTGCCCGCCGAGCGTGATGCTGCCGCCGGGAAAAGCGATGTCGGTTCCGGCCACGCGGCGCGGCGCGTCAGGCAGCGCTCGCGGCGCCGCCACGCCCAGCTTTTGCAGGGTGTACAAAAAGGCTTCGCCGTGCATGTCTTCGTGGGCCAGCGCCAGCCGGAACGGATACAACGCCGCATCGTCGTCGGGCGTGTGGCGCAGCTTCTCGAGTATCCGGTCCAGCACTTCACGGGTGTAGGTCTTGATGGCGCCCGGCCCCGGCAAATCGAGGCTCCAGCGCGATGCGTGGGCGACCAGGGCGGAATCGAACCAGTCGTCGCCGCGCGCCAGTAAACCGGTGCGGCGGGCACCGGTGGGGTGGCTGCTGGTGGCCTCGCGCAGCACAAACCATTCGGCGAACCAGGCCGTGTGGCCCAACTCCCACAACGGCGGATTGACGGTCTTGATGCGCGGGACGTTGGCAGCGTCGTCATAACCGTGTGCGGCCAGGGCATCGAACAGGGCCAGCGTATAATCGCGGGCATCGACCAGCGCGCTGGCCAACTGGCCAGCGGATGCATGCCGGAATGATGTATCAGGAAGTTTATCGGTCATGCCAGATTCTAACCAAGTCCAGAGGAAACTGCGGATTGTCATTGCCAGCCCCGCGCTGGCGCAGCAAAACAATGGCAACTGGCAGACCGCAAGCCGTTGGGCCGGCTTTCTCGCGGACAGTTACGCGGTCGACATCGTGCCCGAATGGCAGTCCGGCGACGCCGCCCCCGACTTGCTGATCGCGCTGCACGCGCGCCGCTCCGCGCCCTCGCTGGCCGCGTTTACTGAAGCCTTCGCGCAGCGCCCGTCGGTGCTGGTGCTGACCGGCACCGACCTGTACCGCGACATCGCGATCGACGCCAGCGCGGCCCACTCGCTCGAGCTTGCCAGCGCGCTGGTGCTGCTGCAGCCGGCCGGCATGGCTTACCTGCCCGAGCAGGTGCGCGCCAGGGCGCACGTCATTTACCAGTCGGCCGAGGCGCTCGCGCACGATCCCGCACGCAGCCGCGAAATCTGCATGCTGGGCCACCTGCGCGATGAAAAAGATCCGCTGACCTTCATGCGCGCCGCCAGTCTGGTGCCGCACACGCTGGTGCACATCGGCGCCGCGCTCGACCCTGCCCTCGAACGCGCGGCACGCGACACGCAGGCAGCGCAGGCCAACTACCACTGGCTCGGCGCGCTGCCACGCGAGGCAGCCCGCGCCCGCCTGGCGCGCAGCCACGCGATGGTGATTGCCTCGCGCATGGAAGGCGGCGCGAATGTCATCATCGAAGCGGTCACCAGCGGCGTGCCAGTGCTGGCCAGCGCCATCGACGGCAACCGCGGCATGCTGGGCGACGACTACGCCGGCTACTTCGCGCCGGGCGACGCCACGGCGCTGGCCGCGCTGATCGCGCGCAGCTTCGAACCGGGCCTGTATGCACGCTTGCAAGCCCAATGCGCCGCGCGCGCGCGCCTGTTCGCACCGGCCGCAGAAAAAGCGGCGCTGCGCGAACTGGTGGATAATCTGCTCCACGCAAGTTCGCATCCAACACATCGACAGGAATCTCCATGACCGACGCCATCGCCAAGCCCCTCATCAAACTGACCTCGTTCTCGCACGGCGGCGGCTGCGGCTGCAAAATCGCCCCGGGCGTGCTGTCCGAAATCCTGAAAAACTCGAACGGCTTTCCGATTCCGCCCGAACTGATGGTCGGCATCGAGACCGCCGACGACGCCGCCGTGTATCGCCTCAACGACACCCAGGCCCTGATCGCCACCACCGATTTCTTCATGCCGATCGTCGACGACGCCTTCGATTTCGGCCGCATCGCCGCCACCAATGCCATTTCCGACGTGTACGCGATGGGCGGCACCCCGATCATGGCGCTGGCCCTGGTCGGCATGCCGATCAATCAGCTGCCGCTGGAAACCATCGGCGATGTGATCCGCGGCGGCCAGACCATCTGCGCCGAAGCCGGCATCCCGATCGCCGGTGGCCACACCATCGATTCGGTCGAGCCGATTTACGGCCTGGTCGTGCTCGGCCTGGTGCATCCGGACCGCGTCAAGCGCAACGCCGACGCGCGTGCCGGCGATGTGCTCATCCTCAGCAAGCCTTTGGGCGTGGGCATCCTGTCGGCCGCGCTGAAAAAAGATGCGCTGGACGCCGCCGGGTACGCCGCCATGATCGAGAACACCACCAAACTGAACAAGCCAGGCCAGGCGCTTGCTGCCATGGATGGCGTGCACGCGCTGACCGACGTCACCGGCTTCGGCTTGCTCGGCCACCTGCTGGAACTGGCGCGCGGCGCCCAACTCGCTGCCGAACTCGACATGGCCAGCATCCCGCTACTGCCGAACGTGGAACAACTCGCGCGCGATGGATTTATTACCGGCGCCTCAGGCCGCAACTGGGACGCCTACGGCCAGGATGTCGTCCTGGATGCCGACCTGGCGCCCTACCAGCGCGCCTTGCTGACCGATCCGCAAACCTCGGGCGGCTTGCTGGTTTCGGTCGATGCGGGCAGTGTCGACGCCGTGCTGGCCCTGTTTGCCGACGGCGGCTTCGGCGAAGCCGCCGTCATCGGCCGGATGGTGGCAGGCGCGGCCCGTGTAACAGTTGCTGCCTGATTGTTACCTGAACGTCACAATGTTGCTATCTTTAGTGATAAATTGTTCTGCATAAACTTTATTGACCTCCCGCTAGTATAATCTCGTCAAGCAACCGACCGGTTGCCGTTGTATCCGACGAACGATTCCTTTCGGCGCCGATAGTCCATGCAGAATTTCACTCGTCCAGCGCGCACAAGTTTGGCTCTCCTGTTCGCTGGCGGACGGCGCCTGGCGGATCTGGTCCTGAGCACGGATCCGAAGCAACGCCGCTGCATCGTGGTTCAATTGCTCACTGCGTTGATCATGGTGGTGTGTACGGGTGCGATGGCGCTCGGCGCGCGCTACGGCATGGCCGACGCGCGCCATGTCGGCGCCCTTGGCGCGCTATGCGCCCTGGCGTCGCTGACATTTTTTACGCTGATCCGCAGCGGCCGCAACCAGCGCTACCGCGATCCCACCCTCGCCTTTGCACAAACCATCGTCGCCCAGACGCTGGTCGCCCTGGCCTATGCCATCGGCGGGCCGTTTCATGCCGTCGCACTGATGGTGCTGTCGCTGGTGATGGTGTTCGGCATGTTCAGCATGCGCGCCAGCGCCGTGCGCATCGCCTGCCTGTACACGATAGCGATCCTGGGGCTGGTCATGGCGTGGCGCGTGAAGACCGATCCGCTGCATTTCCCCTTGCGCATCGAGCTGATTTATTTCGCTGTCATGGCCACCACCTTGCCGGCCATTTCCGGCTTGTCCGGCCACTTGATGGGCATGCGCCAACGCCTGAAACTGCAGAAATTCGCGCTCGAGGAGGCGCTCGAACGGATCCATGAGATGGCCACCCGCGACGAGCTGACCAGCCTGCCGAACCGGCGCTTCATGATGGCGCAGCTGCAGGAACACGCGCTCCAGCGCGCGCGTGGCGGCCAGCCGTTCTACATCGGCATGATCGACCTGGATCACTTCAAATCGATCAACGATACCCATGGCCACGCGGTCGGCGACGAAGTGCTGCGCGCCTTCGGTGTGCAAGCCAGACATGCCCTGCAAACGACTGACCTGATCGGGCGCTGGGGCGGCGAAGAATTCCTGCTGGTCCTGCCCGAAACCCAGGCAGGGGCGCCGACCCGCGCCGTGGCGCACCTGCGCACCAAACTCGGCGCTGCGCAAGTCTCGGCGGCGGTGCCGCAGCTGCGGGTCGGGTTCTCGTCCGGCTTTACCCGTTACCTCGATGGCGAGCCGATCGACCAGGCCATCGAGCGCGCCGACCGCGCCCTGTATCAGGCCAAATTGGCCGGGCGCAATCAGTGCGTCGTGACATAGTTAGGCCGTCTGCAGCGGCTGCGCCACGCCCGGTTCGCCATCGCGCCCCACCCGTTCGTATTCGGAGATGACCTGGGCGCCGAACAGCAGCAAGGTGGCAATGATCTCCAGGCTGAACATGACGACGATGGCCGTCGTCATCGAGCCGTAAACCAGGTTTACTTTCGACAGAGTGGAAAAATACCAGACCAGCACGTGGCGCGCGATTTCCCACAGCAGCGCCGCGGTCACGCCGCCGATCAGCGCATGCGACAAGGACAGCCGCCCGGCCGGCATCACCAGATAAATCGAGGTGAGCAGCAGGATTTCACCGCCCAGCCCCAACAGATACAGCAAGGCGCCCGACAAGCCGCCCAGCGACCAGGCGTAGCCGAACAGTTGCACCTGTTCCTGGCCCATCACCTGCAAGGTCCCGGCCACCAGGGTGACGATCATCAGGCCGAAGCCCAGCGCCAGGATGTAGCAATACGGCAGCACGGCCGAGATGAGGTAATGGCGGCGCCGGATCGATACCCGGTGCACGAAGATCACGCTCATGGCGTTTTCCAGGACCGTGAAGGCGAGCGAGCTGAAAAACAGCATGGTGATGGCCAGCACCCACGTGATGAGATCGCGCGTGTCGAGGAAATGCGCCACTTCCGCGGCGATCGCCTTCGACTGGCTGGGCACGATCAGTTCCAGGTAGCGGCGCAAGGTGTCGAGCACCTCGGCCGGGCTGATGAAATGCGACAGCACCACCACGGTCAGCATCAGGAACGGCACAATCGACAGCAGCGCGTAATACGCCACGGCGCCCGCCAGCAGCAGGCCCTGGTTGGCGCGGAACGCCTTCAAGGTTTGCCAGAGAAATGCCAGCGGGTGCGCCACGATATACGCGTTGGCGCGCCGGTTCAGGATCTGCAGGTGGCGCAGGTCGAGGGGGCTCACCGCGCCAGCCTGATGCCGGAAAACTGCCAGCGCGTGCCGGCCGGGAAGAAATTACGGTAGCTGGCCCGTGCATGACCGGGCGGCGTGGCGCAGGACGCGCCGCGCAGCACATACTGGTTGATCATGAATTTGCCGTTGTATTCGCCCAGCGCCCCGGCTGCCGCCGTGTAGCCAGGATACGGCGCATAGCTGCTGGCAGTCCATTGCCAGCAGGTGCCGAACAGGTCAGCCAGGCTGCCGCCTGCTGCTGCTGCCGCAGCCGTCTCCCATTCCGCTTCGAGCGGCAAACGGGCGCCGGCCCAGCGCGCGTAGGCATCGGCCTCGTACAGCGACACGTGGGTGACCGGCGCGTGCAGGTCGAGCGGACGCAAGCCGTGCAAGGTGAACACATGCCAGCCATCGGCCTGCCTGATCCAGTAGAGGGGATGGGCAACGCCATTCTGCGCGACCGCGTCCCAGCCTTCCGACAACCACAGCGCCGGATCGCGGTAGCCCCCGGCGTCGATAAACGCGAGGAACTCGCCGTTCGTCACCAGCTGCGAGGCCAGGGAAAACGGTTGCAGGTAAGTACGGTGGCGCGGCAATTCATTGTCGAAACAAAAACCGGCGCCAGCGTGACCGACTTCGACCAGGCCGCCGTCGAACGCCATCCATTCGGACGCGCGCGCGGGCGCCAGGGCCGCGTCGCTGTGGCCGGCCGGATGGTAGGCCGGATACAGCGGGCTTTGCGCCAGCAGGTGCAGGACGTCGGTCAGGATCAGTTCCTGGTGCTGCTGCTCGTGTTGCAGCCCGAGTTCGACCAGGGATGCCAGTGCCGCGTCGTCGGGACAGGCTGCCAGCAGGCGCCCCATGCGCGCATCGACGTTGGCGCGGTAGGCGCGCACCTCGCGCATGCCGGGCCGCGTGAGCAGGCCGCGGCGCGGGCGCGGATGGCGCGCACCGACGCCGTTGTAATACGAATTGAACAGCACGCGGAAGGCCGCATCGAAGGGCACGAAGCCCGCCTCGCGCGGCTCCAGCAAAAAGGTCTCGAAAAACCAGGTAGTGTGGGCCAGGTGCCACTTGACGGGGCTGGCGTCCGGCATCGACTGGGCGCCGCAGTCTTCGTCCGACAGCGGCTCGGCCAATTGCAGCGAGCGGCGCCGCACGTCCTGGTAGGCGGCCGCCAGGCTGGTGTCGTGCATGCCGTCGCTCATGCCGGGGCTCCCGCGCGGGCGTAGATAACGGCAAACCATTGCTCGGGATCGGTCCAGACCTGGGCTTGACCAAAGCCGGCGCGCCGCAGCAGGTCGAGCGCGCTGGCCTGGCGGTATTTGTAGCTGTTTTCGGTATGGATGCGTTCGCCTTCGCTGAAGCGGCGCGACCCGCCCGGCCAGCGCACGGTGAGGTTGCTGCGCGCGGTCAGGTGCATCTCGACGCGCGCCAGGGACGGGTTATAAAAGCCTTCGTGGCGCCACTGCCGTACATCGAAATCGGCACCCAGCAAGGTATTCGCGTGGCGCAGGATATTCAGGTTGAAGGCGCCAGTAACGCCGAGTGCATCGTCATAGGCCGCGTCCAGGATGGCGTGGTCTTTTTCGAGGTCGATGCCGATCAGGATGGCGCCATCGTCACCACAGGCGCGGTGGATGCGCTGCAGGAAGGCCAGTGCTTCGTCGGGCGTGAAATTGCCAATCGATGAACCGGGATAGAAAAACAGCCGCTGTTGCGCGCCGACCGACGCGGGCAGCGCCAGCTCGCTGGAGAAATCCAGGCCCAGCGCCTGCATCGCGATGTGCGGATAACGCTGCTGCAAGCCGTGCACGGCGTCACGCACGAAATCGGCCGAGATGTCGACCGCCACATACTGGCTCGGCTGCAGCAGCGGGAACAGCGCCGCGGCCTTGGCGCAGTTGCCGGCACCCATGTCGATCAAGGTCGCGCCGCGTCCGCTGGCGCGCGCCATCGCGCCGCCGTGGCTGGCAAAAATGGCCGCCTCGGTGCGGGTCGGATAATATTCCGGCAGTTCGCAGATCGCTTCGAACAGTTTTGACCCGAGGTCGTTATATAAAAACTTGGGCGAGATCCAGGCGGACTCGGCCAAGAGGCCCGCGGCCAGCTCGTCGGCGCCTGGCGCGGGGGTACGATCGTCTATCGTGCAGGGCATCAGCATAAGGTTTATCATTCGTGCCGCCACATGCAGCGGGGCGCATGGCGAGCGGGTTGGTTGCCGTTTTTGCTATGATAACCGAACGCCCGCAACGCACCATTACCCTACTGTGCGCGCATTACTGGATTAATCGTGCCCTTGAACCCACGGTTTCCCTCGATTGTTTCCAAGTTTTACTTTTCACACAAGAAAGTCCTCCTGATGACCCACTTCTCCGCCCTGCGCTCCCTGAAATCCCTGCTGGCCGCCTCCGTCGCGGCCGGGCTGATGTTCACTGCCGTCGGTGCTTCCGCCCAGAACACGCCTGGCGTGCTGCGCGTGTCGGCCATCCCCGACGAAGCCCCGACCGAACTGCAGCGCAAGTTCAAGCCGCTGGGCGAGTACCTGGCCAAGGTCACCGGCCTGAAGGTGGAATTCACGCCGGTCACCGACTACGCCGCCTCGGTCGAAGGCCTGATCAACCACAAACTGGACATGGTCTGGTTCGGCGGTTTTACCTTCGTGCAGGCGAATGACCGCAGCAAGGGCCAGGTCATCCCGCTGGTGCAGCGCGTGGAAGACGAAAAATTCCGTTCGGTGTTCATCACCGCCTCGCCGACCATCAAAACCCTGAACGACCTGAAAGGCAAGACCCTGTCGTTCGGTTCGGAATCGTCGACCTCGGGCCACCTGATGCCGCGTTCCTACCTGCTGGCCGCAAAAATCGACCCGGACACCGACCTGAAACGCGTCGCCTTCTCCGGCACCCATGACGCCACCGTGGCAGCCGTTGCCGGCGGCAAGGTCGATGCCGGCGCGCTGAATATCTCGGTCTGGGAAAAACTGGTCGAATCGAACAAGGTCGACACCAAGGTCGTGCACGTGTTCTACACCACGCCGGGCTTCTACGATTACAACTGGTCAGTAAGCACCAGCATGCCAGCCGCGCTGCAAAAGAAAATCACCGACGCGTTCCTGGCGCTGGACCCTGCCAAACCTGCCGACAAGGAAATTCTCGACCTGCAACGCGCGACCCGCTTCATTCCGACCAAGGCCTCGAACTACACCGCCATCGAAGCAGCCGCGAAGAACGCCAAGCTGCTCAAGTAAGGTAGCCGCACGATGACCTATCGACTGCAACAACTCACGGTGCGCCACCTGGGGCCGGACGGTCCGGTGGCACTGCATGCACTCGACCTGGTCATCGAACCAGGCGCGCAGGTGGCGCTGATCGGCCCTTCCGGCGCCGGCAAGACCACGCTGCTCGCCACCCTCGCCTGCGCCCACCAGCCGGCCTCCGGCAACTTCACCGTGCTGGGCGTCGATCCGTGGACATTGACGCAGGCTGCGCGCCATCGCTTGCGCGCGCGCCTGTTCCTGGCGCCGCAAACGCCGCCGCTGCCGCCGCGCCAGCGCGTGGTGACCACGGTGCTGGCCGCGCGCCTGCCGCACTGGACCCTGTGGCAGGCACTGTCTTCCCTGTTCAAGCCGCGCGAACCGCGCGCGGCCTTCGATGCGCTTGCCCGCTTCGGTCTCGGCGACAAGTTGTATGCGCGGGTCGACCGCCTTTCCGGCGGCGAGCGCCAGCGCTGCGGCCTGGCCCGGGTGCTGCTCTCGAGCGCCGAAGCGTTCCTGGTCGACGAACCCTTGTCCGCGCTCGACCCGACCCTGTCGCAACTGACGCTCACCGCGTTGCAGCAGGAAGCGCGCGCGCGCAACGCAACGCTGGTATGCAGCCTGCACCAGGTCGACATCGCGCGCGCCAATTTCGCGCGCATCATCGGCCTGCGCGCCGGACGCATCGTGTTCGACGCAGCGCGCGAGAACGTCACCGATGCGATGATCGCCGCGCTGTACCTGAACGAATCGATGGAGGCGCCCGTGGCGGCCTTCCACGACAGCCCCGCGCGGCTGGCCGTCGGCGCCTGCCTTTGATGACGGCAGTGCTGCGCTCCTACCCCGACCCGGCACTGCGCAAGCGGATGGTCACGGTCGTGCTGTGCCTGCTGCTGCTGTGGCCGATGCTGGTCTACAGCGAATTCAAACCGTGGATCCTGTTCGACCAACAGAGCATGCGCGCCACCGGCGCCTTCCTCGCCGATTTCCTGACGCCGGCGCACTCCCTTGAATTTTTGACGATGGTGCTCCAGCAAACCTGGATCACCGTCGCCATTGCCACCTGCGGGCTGGTGCTGGCCCTGCTCGGCGCCATTCCCGCCACCTTGCTGATGACCGAACGGCTGTCGATTTCGCTGCTCGGCACGGGCCGCATGCGCCTGCCCGCGCGCATCCTGCGCCAGTGCGTGCGCATGGTCCTGATCCTGCTGCGCAGCGTGCCGGAACTGGTGTGGGCGCTGCTGTTCGTGCGCATCGTCGGGCTCGGCCCGACCGCCGGCGTGATCGCCATCGCGCTGACCTACTGCGGCATGCTCGGCAAGGTGTATGCCGAGATCCTTGAGTCGTCCGACGCCCACGCCAGCGACACGCTGCTGGCCAACGGCAGCAGCCGCATGGGGGCGCTGCTGTATGGCGCCCTGCCCGAATCGGCCGCCGAACTGGTGTCGTACACCGTGTATCGCTGGGAGTGCGCGATCCGCGGCTCGGCGGTCATGGGTTTTGTCGGGGCCGGCGGCCTGGGCCAGCGCATGGATGAATCGATCAAGATGATGGCCGGCAGCGAAGTGGCCACCATGCTGATCATGTTCGTGCTGCTGGTGGCCGCGGCCGACCTGGTCTCGAAGTGGCTGCGCCGGGATCTGGTATGAACCATATAAACAATATGCCGTCGGCGCCGCCGCGCAAGCGCGCCAGCCTGGCGCTGGCGCTTGGCATGGTGGCGCTGGTCGTGGCCAGTTTCTGGACGCTGAACCTGGACTGGTCGGGCTTCTGGAGCCCGACTGCGCTCAGTACGACGCAAGAGTTCCTGTCCGGCTTTGCGCCGCCGGAAATGTCGGCAAAGTTTTTGTATAAAACCTTCAGCGCGACGCTCGAGACGCTGGCCATGTCGGCACTCGGCACAGTGCTGGCCATGCTGGCCGGCCTGGCGCTGGCGCTGGTGGGCGCCGGGCGCTTTGGCGCAGCGCCGCGCGCCCTGGTGCGCCTGGTCCTGAACGTGATGCGCTCGATTCCCGAACTGGTGTGGGCGACCATTTTGCTGGTGGCCGCGGGCCTGGGCCCGTTTGCCGGCATGCTGGCGCTGGCCTTCCACACCACCGGCGTGCTGGGGCGCCTGTTTGCCGATTCGCTGGAAAACGCCAACCTGCATGCCGAAAACACCCTGCGCAGCAACGGCACACCCGCGCTGGCGGCGTTCGTGTATGCCACGCTGCCACTGCTGCTGCCGCAGATGATGTCGTACACCCTGTACCGCTGGGAAAACAATATCCGTGCCGCGGCCGTGCTGGGCGTGGTCGGCGCCGGCGGCCTGGGTGGCATGCTCAAATTTCACCTGTCGCTGTTCCAGATGCCGCAGGCGGCCACCGTCATCATCGCCATGTTGTTGATGGTGGTGCTGGTAGACGCCGCCAGCTTCGGCCTGCGCCGCGCTCTGACAAGGTAATCACCCATGCTGGAACTGCGCAACCTGTCCAAATCCTACGCCGGCCGGCCCGTGCTGGCCGCGCTCTCGCACGTCTTCAAGGCGGGCGAATTCGTCGCCATCATGGGGGAATCGGGGGTTGGCAAATCGACGCTGTTGAACCTGATTGCCGGTCTGGATGTACCCGACACGGGCGAGGTGCTGGTCGACGGCCAGGCCATGTCGGCGCTGGACGACAATGCCGCCACGCGCCTGCGGCGCACGCGCATGGGCTTTATTTTCCAGGCCTTCCACGTCCTGCCGCATTTGACGTTGCGCCAGAACGTGGCACTGCCGCTGCTGCTGAACCGGGAAGCGACCGGGCGCGCCGACAGCATGCTCGACGCGGTCGGCCTGCATGGCCGCGGCGCCGATTTCCCGGCCCAGCTGTCGGGCGGCGAAATGCAGCGCGTGGCGATCGCGCGCGCACTGGTGCACCGCCCGGCCCTGTTACTGGCGGACGAACCGACCGGCAATCTCGATCCCGACACCGCGGCCAGCGTGCTGGCACTGTTGCGCGCCGAAATCAAAGCGACTGGCGCCGGCGCGATCATGGTCACCCACTCCACTGCCGCGGCCGCCATGGCCGATCATGTCCTGCTATTGACCCGCTCCGGGCTCCAGTTGCGATAGCAAAAATAACGAATAACCACAGTTGGTAAGATAAATACGCCTAATTGCGGTTTTTACCGGATTCCGCGTAGTATTATCACAACTCACCCTCCAGCAAGAAACACACGCTTTATCACGCTCGAGCCGCTTTTTTGCAGAAATCCCATCTGGTTGCAAACTGTGGAGTCAATATGAACGTACGGCAGAAAAAACAGGAAATGCTCGAAGCGATGCAACGGGCACGGGCCATGGAACCATCGAGTTTCGTCCCGAACCCCTTGCTCGATACCCTGATCGACAAACTCAAGCTTAAAAACGACGCGGAATTATGCCGGGTGCTGGAAGTGCAGCCCCCGATCATCAGCAAGATCCGCCACGGCAAGTTATCCGTCGGGGCGACCATTTTGCTGCGGATGCACGAAAAATCGGAACTGAGCATCCGCGAACTCAAAGAACTGTCGAGCACCTCGACGCACTAGCGCAGCCTTATTCGCTGCGCGGCCGTCCGGTTTTCAGTTGCGGCAGGCCGGACAGCACGGCTTGCAGGGTTGCCACGTCGAGCTGGCCGACCAGCGCCATGCCAATGCGCAGCAGTTCGCTTTTCTTGACCTCGACGCCGGCCTGGAGGCAGCGCAGCTTGGCGCTGGCGAAGACCGCGTATTCCGCTTCCGGCATCGTGAAACTGTCGCGCACCAGGGATGGATTGCCCGCAGCCGGCAGCGGCGCGGCCGCGACGGCTTTGGCGGCCCGTTTCAGGGCCACCGGCAGCGCTGGCGCGCGCTTGGCGACAGGCTTGGCGGCCGGCTTCACGGTCGCCTTCACGGCCGGCTTCACGACCGCCTTTACACTGGCTTTGGCAAGGGGTTTGCTGGCCACCTTGGTGACCGGCTTGGCGGCTGGTCTGGCCGGCGCTTTTGCTGCGGTTTTAACGGCAACTTTCGGGGTGCTCGCAACGGCGCGTTTGCTGGCAACTGCCTTGATCGGCGCCTTGACGGCGCGTGGTTTGGTGGCCATAGGGCACTCCATTGTCTAAAAAGCTAAACAATATAGTCGATTTTGGCCCAACCCGGGTGTTCACGTGGCAGCCGGCACCGGCGGCGGCGCCTGTTGCACCCGGTTTCGTCCATGTGCCTTGGCCGCGCGCAAGGCCACATCGGCGCGCTTCATCAGGCTGATCGTGCTGTCGTCCGGGCGGATGGTGGTGACCCCGAAACTGGCCGTCATGCCGATCAGCGCGCGCTCGACCTTCACCGGGGAGGCGGCGATCGCGGCGCGGATGCGTTCGGCCACCAGCGTCGCTTCGGCCAGGTCGGTGCGCGGCAGCACGATGGCAAATTCGACCCCGGCCATGCGGCCCAGCGCATCGCTGTCGCGCAACTGCTGCTGGCAAGCCTCGACCACGCAGCGCAGCACGGTGTCGGCGGCGGCGTGGCCGTAACTGTCGTTGACGCGCTTGAACTGGTCGAGGTCGAGCAGGATCAGCGCGGTGGGCAGGCCGGGCCGGCGCGCCAGCGCCATCCACGGCGCCAGCGCCGCAAAAAAACCGCGCTGGTTCGGTGCGCCGGTGAGCGGGTCGCTGGTGTCGAGGCGCGCCAATTCTCCCTGCAATTGTTCACGCCCCAGCAGCAGCCAGCCAAAGGCATTGACCAGCGCCAGCAAATAAAACGCTACCGGCGCCACCTGGCGCAGCAGCCGGTTGCCCAGCCACGTCCAGCCACCCGGCGCCAACAGCACCATCAGGCCGCGCGCGGCAATGGCCAGGGCCAGCACCAGGGTGGCCAGCGCCAGCATGCGCTGCAGGCCGCCGGCGCGGCGCCAGTCGCGCAGCAGGGCGAACGCGCCCACCAGGTAAAGCGCGCCCAGCAACAGCGACAGCGACACCGTGCGCAGGCCGACCATGTCGATCAGGCTGCAGACCAGGAAGATGACCAGCGCGGCCACGATGAGCGGCACCGCAAACCGCCGCCAGCGCAGGCGTCCCGCCGCTTCCCACTGCGCGCCGGCTTCCCAGCCGACCCCGGCAATGAGCAAGGCGTAACCGGCCTGCATGGCGAGCGCATCGGGCAACACGCCCTGGGTGCCCAGGTACAGCACGCCCCACGCCAGCGTCTGGGCCTGGCGCGCGCCGCCCCAGGGCGTGAGCCCAAGGGTCAGGCCATCGCGGTCGGTAAAGCAGTACAGCACGGCGCACAGCGCCAGGTTGCCCAGCGCCAGCGCCAGGATCATGGTGGTGGCGTCCATCAGCGGGCGAATAATACGGGGGGAAGCATGGTCGTGGTCTCCGGTCAGTTACACCGCGACTGTAGCAGAGTAGCATCAAGGGAAACAAGGCGGCCTTATACTTGCGTCATGCAATCCTCCCTTGACGACACCGCCGCACCGCAGGTGATCACGCGCCGCGGCCGCCGCACCCTCGAATTTTCGCCTGGCGATATCCAGAGCGAAATGCGGCTGGCGCGCCCCTGGGCGCTGGTGCTGGCGTATTCGCGCGCCATGATGTGCTTTGCGCTGTTCGTGCCGCGCCCGCGCCACATCGTGATGGTGGGCCTGGGCGGCGGCTCGCTGGCCAAATTCTGCCACCGCGCCTTTCCGCACACGCACATTACGGTTATCGAGGTACGCGCCGACGTGATCGCCTTGCGCGCCCAGTTCTGCATCCCGCCCGACGACGCGCGCTTCCGGATCGTCGACGCCGACGCGGTCGACTGGCTGGCCGACCATCCAGCCTGCTGCGATGTGATCGTGCTCGATGGCTTCGATCGCAGCGGCCTGCCGCCGGCCCTGGCCAGTGCGGCCTTTTATGGCGACTGCCGCCGCGCGCTGCTCGATGACGGCGTGCTGGTGGCGAACCTGTTCGATTACGACCCCGCCTGGCAAGCCATGCTGGCGCGCCTGGACGCGGCGTTCGAGGGCAAGCTGTGCTGGTTCGACGGCATCGCCGCCAGCAACCACCTGGTGTTTGCCGTGACCGGCGCCGCGCGTCCACTGCGCCTGCAGCGCCGCATCCGACAGCGCCACGGCCGCGGATCGGGCCTGCTGGCACGCTTGCTGGCGCGCGCACTGGTGACCTGGCTGGGGTGGCGCAGGGTGGCTCAGGCGCCACAACAAGGTTAAATCGCCAACTCGTGTCAAGGTAACATTGCGGCATGTTCCCAGTTTGTGACACACTTGCATCATTACCAGCCGGGAACACCTTTGTTCCCCGCATGCTTACCGGGATCAGGATGGCGCGTCGGGTTTTACCGTTCTCACTTAACGCAGCAGCCGCGTTGACGCTTGCCGGCGGGCTGGTCACCACGCTGGTCCTGTTTGCCGGCGTCGGGCGCCTCGAAAACGACAATCTGTCGCTGCTGTTCGCCCAGCGCGCCGACCTGCGCGTGGCGGCCCTGCGCCAGGGCTTCGAGGAAGCGGTGGAAGTGCTTACCGTCACCCACACGCTGTTCGACACCATCGGCCCGGTCACACGCGCGCAGTACCACGATTTCACCCTGCCCCTGCTGGCCCGCCACCCGTTCATCCAGGCCTTCAACTTCCGTCGCCTGGTGAGCAACGCCGACCGGTCCGGCGTAGAAGCCGGACTCGCGCAGCTGCGCCCGGGCCTGGTGATTACCGAAATGGTCGACGGCAAGCTGGTACCCGCGGCGTCCAAGAACCAGTACCGCGTGGTCGACTACATCGAGCCATTCGAGGGCAATGAAGCGGCACTGGGTCTCGATATCAGCAACAACGCGGCCGTGATGGATGCGCTGCGCCAGGCCGAGGCGAGCGGCCGCCCCACCGCCACGCGCCTGTTCCGGCTGGCCCAGAACCGCGTACCGGAACCCAGTTTTAGCGTGGTGATGCCGGTGTATGCGCGTACCCGGCCCGACGGCAGCCGTGGTGCACTGCTGGGCGAAACCGCCGTCATCATGCGCGGCCGCACCCTGGTCGAGAGCATCCTGGCGCGCGCCGGCCACCGCACGGCCACGGGCATCGCGCTGGCGGTCTACAGCGGCGACCGGCCCGACCCGGCCGCGCTGGTCTACGCCAGCAACCGCCACGCGCTGGCCGCGCCGGAACGCGCGCCCTGGTATCTGGCGCAATGGGGCCCGCAGCGCAGCGCCGCGCGCACGCTGGTGGTCGCCGAGCGCACCTGGCTGGTCACCGTCAACGCCATGCCGCGTCCATTCCTGGCCGACCACTTCGGCTCGCTCCTGGTGCTGCTGGGTGGCCTGCTGTGCACGCTGATCTCAACCGCCTTCGTGCAGCTGACCATGCAGCGCACGCGCCGCGTCAACCGGGTCGTCGAGGAACGCACGGCCGACCTGAAAAGCATCAACGCGCGCCTGCTCGACGACGTGAGCGCGCGCCGGCGCACCGAGAAAGCCCTGCAGGAGAGCGAGCAGCGCTTCCGCCAGCTGGTCGCGATGTCGTCCGACTGGTACTGGGAACAGGACGCCAGGCTGCGCTTCACATCGGTCACCGGCGGCCTGTCGGCCAAGGGCGGGATCCGGGTCGAGTCGCTGCTGGGCAAAACCCTGTGGCAGCGCGTGCCGGCCATGCTCACTACCGAATGGGGCCAGCGCCATATCGCCCAGCTGGAGGCGCGCCAGCCGTTTCTCGACCTGGAGTACGAAGCGCTCGATGACGCCGGCGTGCGGCGCTGGTACGCCATCAATGGCGAACCGATTTTCGACGAGCTGGGCAACTTCCTCGGCTACCGCGGCACCGGCAGCGACATCACCGAGCGCAAGCAGGCCGAACACCGCGTGCACCACGTGGCCCAGCACGACGCCCTGACCGGCTTGCCCAACCGCAGCCTGCTGCAGGACCGGCTGGGCCAGGCCGTGGCCTACGCCAACCGCACCGCGATGCCGGTGTGGGTGATGCTGCTTGACCTCGATCGCTTCAAATTCGTCAACGACAGCATGGGCCACAAGGCCGGCGACGTCCTGTTGATGACGATTGCGGCGCGCTTGCGCTCGGCGCTGCGCGACACCGACACCGTGGCGCGCCTGTCGGGCGATGAATTCGTGGTGATCCTGTCCGAGCATCCGGGCCAGCCGCTGACAGCGGAAATCGTGCAGCGCCTGATGGATGCGGTGGCGCGCCCGGTCATGCTGGGCACGCATGAATTTTTCGTCACCTGCAGTGTCGGTGTGGCCACCTACCCGCACCACCTGGCCGAGCCCGACACGTTGATCGAACACGCCGATATCGCCATGTACCGCGCCAAGAAACTGGGCCGCAACAATTTCCAGTTCTACACCCCGGCCATGAACGAGGAGGCGCTCGAGCGCGTCAGGATCGAGAGCGCGCTGCGCAACGCCCTGGAGCGCAACGAATTCGTGCTGCACTACCAGCCGCAGGTGCACCTGGGCAGCGGCGCAATCGTCGGCATGGAAGCGCTGATTCGCTGGCGCCACCCCGAGCTGGGCATGGTCGCGCCGATCCGCTTCATCGGCGTGGCCGAAGAAACCGGCCTGATCGTACCAATCGGCGCCTGGGTGATGCGCACCGCCTGCGCCCAGAACAAGGCCTGGCAGGACGCGGGCCTGGGCAATTTGCGGGTGGCGGTGAACCTGTCGGCGCGCCAGTTCGGCGCCATCGATCTGGTGCCGAGCCTGGAAGCGGTGCTGGCCGACACCGGTCTGACGCCGGCATGCCTCGAAATCGAGCTGACTGAAAGCCTGTTCATGAGCGACATCACGCCGGCCGTGGAAACACTGCACCGGATCAAGGCGCTCGGCGTGAACCTGTCAATCGACGATTTCGGCACCGGTTACTCGAGCCTGTCTTACCTGTCGCGCTTCCCGATCGACGTGCTGAAAATCGACCGCTCCTTCGTCAGCGACATCGGCCAGGATGGCCCCGAGTCGCCGATCGTCGCCTCGATCATCACCCTGGCACACAACCTGAAACTGGCCGTGATCGCCGAGGGCGTGGAAACGCTCGCCCAGCTCGACTACCTGCGCGCGCTCGGCTGCGACGAGATGCAGGGCTACTATTTCAGCCGGCCACTGCCAGCCGACGAATTCGAGCAACTGCTGCGCCAGGGCCGCCACCTGCCGCCAGCCACCTTGCGCGACCTGGACGTAGTTGCTTAAACAATATCCTTGTTGCAAATTAAGCTAGCCGTTTCAATATCGTTCGCCTACAATCAACTGTCCGCCTGATCAGACGCAAAATGCTACCGGCAGCGTTTATGCGTGATCAACGATTAACGAAAGAGGAAACGATATGAACACCACCATGGAACGCCAGGGCAGCCGCATCCAGCGCACCGATGTGCGCACCTGCGATTTGATCAACCAGGCGATTGCCTCGATTCCGAGCGTGGGCCTGCAGCGCGCCGCGCAATTCCTGGCATCGATGAACGTGCCGGCGGAAATCGCCATCCGCACACTGGTCTATCCGGCGCGCCGCCGCACCTGATTTCGTGATGCAAAAAAAAAGCCGCGCACGATGCGCGGCTTTTTTGCGTGACGCCGTCAGGCGCTTACTTGATCTGTTCCTGGATGGCGATATCGGCCAGCGATTCGCGGCCGCGCTCCGTCACGTCGAAACCGCCCGCTTCGCGCGCGGCGATGTGCGATTTCTTGATCAGGAATTGGGCCACGTCATGGTCGACGCTGGCGGCAGCGTCGGCGCAAAGCGCGCGCAAGCCGGCGATACAGCGACGCAGGAACAGGATCTGGGTGCCCTTTTCCGTCATCGTGACCGAGCCGTCGCGGCCGTAGGAAATCATTTTCAGGCCATTCAGGCGCTTGGCATTGCGCCCGACGCAGGCGTTGACCTTGTCGTGGCGGGCCCCGCGCTGGATGAAGTCCAGGGCGTCAAATTCATCGGTAGTCAGTTTTTCGTTTTTCATGCGCGCTTTCAATGTAGCCCGCCATGGTAACCGCCCTACCCCCGCACGGCAACCTGCACTGCAGCACGCGAGCGCCAACCACCGCGCTTCGGTATCAGCCGCTGACCAGCAACCAGGCAAGCGCCATGCCGACAATGGCTGCCACCAGCAGCGCGCGCTGGACCAGGCGAGCGCCGAATGCACCGTGGCGGCCCAAATAAATCTTGTTGTGTAAGGAATTACCCATGGCGCGCCTCCGTGATGTCGTGCATTGATTATAGAAACATTCCTAGCCCCGCACGTGGGTCGTATTTACAAAAAGTTCGGGCTGTAGCCAAACGGCAACAAGTCGCTCCGAACCAGCGTGGCGACGTGGCGCGCGCCGGCCTGCTAGCATGCCTTATTGATTAATCAACAAGGAGCATCCGATGAGTACGAGCGAAAACAAGCCAGCGGCAAGCACAGAGCCGGGTGCGCAGGCGCCCGGCATGCTGCACGAAGCCGATATTGGCAGCGGCGAAAAGACGCCGGGCGAGCAGGACACGCAGGAGATGATCGAGGCGATTCCGCCCTTGCCGAAAGACCAGGCACCGTCGGGTGGAAAGCAGAAGCAAGCCTGAAGCAAAACCTTACTTCAGGCGCGTATCGGCCGTTCCGGCATGCCCGGTTCGGTCACCGGCGCATGGGTCGGTGCCGGCACGTCGTCCGGCACCGGCACGGTTGTCGGCGGATCTGGTTCCGGCACCGTGACGGGCGGCAGCTCGGGGTCGGGTGTGGTGTGGGCTTGCATGGTTTTTTCTTGATGCATCGTTGTGCCTCCGGCTGGTCAATATTGACGTTTTGTGAAGGTTAGCACGGGTGCCGCTCACCTGAAGGACCGGTTCAATCGTGCGCCGGCGTGTCTTGTCGCAGCAGCTGTGCGCTTGGTATAGTCGCCCCACCGTTCACTTCCCTGCCCCCGCCATGACCCTGTCCTCCCGCAGCCTGCTGCCCCTGTTGTGCGCCACCGTCACCCTGCACGTCGTTGCCGCCCCGATGCCCCTGAGCGCTTACCTGGCATTGGAAGGACCCGCCCCTGGCGCCACCTATGCCTATGGTCCGGCACCGTCGCAATACGCCGAGCTGTTTGTCCCCAGCGGGCCCGGCCCGTTTCCGGTGGCCGTGCTGGTCCACGGCGGCTGCTGGACCAAACAATACGGCGGCATCACCCAGTTGCGGAATATGGCCGGCGCCCTGCGCGCGCGCGGCATCGCGGTCTGGAACGTCGAATACCGCCGCGTCGACGAAGCAGGGGGTGGCTATCCCGGCACCTACCAGGACATCAATGCGGCCCTTGACCTGCTGGCGGCCAGGGCGCCGGCCAGCAAGCTCGACTTGCAGCGCATCGTCGCCGTGGGCCACTCGGCCGGTGGCCAGCTGGTGCAGTGGATCGCCGGCCGCAACCGCATCGCCGCCAGCAGCCCGCTTTACCAGGCGCAACCGCTGCCAATCCGCAGCGTCGTCAGCCTGGGCGGCCTGGCCGACCTGCGCAGCGAGCAGGCGCTCATCAAGAGCAGCTGTGAGCGCGATCTGGTCGACCTGACCGGTGTGCCAAGCGCCACACGTCCGGACGTATTTTCTGACACAAATGCCGCTGAACTCATGCCCAACGGCAGCCATACGCTGCTGGTCACCGGCGAACTGGACACGGTGTCGCCGCCGCGCGTGGCGCACGACTACGCGGCGCGCGCGCGGAAGGCGGGTGACCGCGCCGAGGTGGTCATTTTGCCCGGTGCGAGTCACTACGATGAAGTGGCGGCCACATCCGCCGCCTGGCCGACCGTGCTGGAAGTGATCGAATCAGCACTGCAAAGCGCTCGTCACTAGCAAACAGTCGGTATTTTTGATGCTGACAAGCAAAAAATCACTGGATTTTCCGATTTTTCCGTTACCTAGTTGCAACAATTTGCATGAATGGTATTTCAATCGCGGCGCAAGCTGGGTAAGGTTGATTTCTCGCATGACTTATTCAAGGAACACCGATGTTTGCAACGATGACGGTACGAACCCGCCTGCAAGGGGGCTTCATGATCATTTCCCTGCTGGGCGCCCTGGTGGCAGGCATCGGCGTGTTCAACATGGCAGCCATGAAAGACCGCGCCGACCTGGCCTACACGGTCGACCTGCTCGGCATGTCGGCCCTGAAACAGGCGAACATCAATATGGCCTACATGGGCCGCGAAATTCGCAGCGTGCTGCTGACGCAAGACGAGGCCACCCGGGCGCGGCTCGACGAGGGCGCCGGCAAGGCGTACCAGGAGATGGAGCGCCAGCTGGCCGTGGCGCGGCCCCTGTTCCGCACCGTGGCCGGAAAGGCCCTGTTTGCCGAAGTCGACAGCGCGATGCTGGCCTTTGAAACCAAGTTCAAACAATTACGCGCGCTGTCACGCGTGGAGGGCGAGGCTGGCCACCTGGCCGCTACGGCCTTTCTGCTGGGCGAATACAAACAGGTGGCCACCCAGTTCGAGACCAGGATGGCTGAGTTGAGTCAGCAAAAAGAAAAGGCTGCCGGCGTCGTGGCCGAAGAGTCGCACGCCATCTACCAGAATACGCGCCTGCTGATGCTGGCGATGGTCATCGCCAGCCTGGCCATGGGTATCGGCTTCGGTCTGCTGATCACGCGCGGCCTGACGCGCCAGCTCGGCGGCGAGCCGGGCTATGCCGCCGAAGTGGCGGGCCTGATTGCGGCGGGCGACTTGTCGCACGTGGTCGTTACCCGTGCCGGCGACCAGCACAGCCTGCTGGCGGCAATGGAAACCATGCGCACCAGCCTGGTCAAGATTGTCAGCGAAGTGCGCAGCGGGACCGACACCATCGCCACCGCCGCCGGTGAAATCTCGAGTGGCAACCTGGACCTGTCGTCGCGCACCGAACAGCAAGCCAGTTCGCTCGAAGAAACCGCCTCCTCGATGGAGGAATTGACCAGCACCGTGCGCCAGAATGCGGACAATGCGCGCCAGGCCAATGTGCTGGCCGCGTCGGCCTCCGAAGTGGCCTCGCAGGGTGGCGCGGTGGTGGCAGAAGTGGTACAGACGATGGCGTCGATCAATGCCTCGTCAACCAAGATCGTCGACATCATCGGCGTCATCGATGGTATTGCCTTCCAGACCAATATCCTGGCACTGAACGCCGCCGTCGAAGCGGCCCGTGCCGGCGAACAGGGGCGCGGCTTTGCGGTCGTCGCCTCCGAAGTACGCAACCTGGCGCAGCGCTCGGCGTCGGCGGCCAGGGAAATCAAGTCCCTGATCGATGACTCGGTGGTCCAGGTAGAAGCCGGCGGCAAGCTGGTCGACAAGGCTGGTAACACCATGACCGACATCGTCGCGTCAATCACACGTGTCACCGACATCATGGGAGAAATCGCGTCGGCCAGCCACGAACAGACAATTGGCATCGAGCAGATTAATTCGGCGATCGCGCAAATGGACGAAGTGACGCAGCAAAATGCGGCGCTGGTCGAACAGGCCGCCGCTGCGGCCGGTTCACTGCAGGACCAATCAGGCGTGCTGGCGCAGCTGGTGAATACCTTTAAACTCGACGAGGCCGCTGCGCGCGCGCCCGCGCAGGTCCACAAGGCGCCTGCCAACAAGGCGCCGCTCAAAGCTGCGCCGCCGCGCATCGCACCGGCGCTACGCAAGCCGACCGCCGCAGCTGCAACTGCCGGCACGGACCAGTGGGAAGCGTTTTAGCCCGCGCGGCGCGCGTGCGGCGCTGCCAGCACCAGGTCCGATAAGGGGACGGCGACACAGGTCAGGATGTCGCCGTCCCTTTTCTCATCGAGCGACAAGCCGGGCCAGTCGACCAGGTAGCGCACGCTGCCGCTCTGCATGCGGCACAAACAGGTGCGGCAGGTGCCGTTGCGGCAAGAACTGGGCAGAGTGATGCCGCCCGCCTCGGCGCTGTGCAACACCGACCTCGCCCCGTCGCCGGCGCAGGTCAGGCCAGAGGGAGAAAATGTGATCTGGAAAGTCATGCGCGCATTCTAGCGTCAGTACGATGCCGCACAGACCAACATTCCTGTCGGCACTAAGCTGGTTCCATTGCAAACTTTGCGGGAACCACGTGAAAATCAGTCATCCATCGATTCTGTTGTCCCTTCTGCTGGGCGCCAGCCTGCCAGCGTTCGCCCAGGTCGCCGGCGCCGACGCGCCGGCCGCGGCCCCGGCTGCCACTGGCGTCACCTTCACGCCCGCCGTCCAGAAACTGTTGCATGCCCAGGTCCTGCTCGACCGCGCCCACTTTTCGTCAGGCGAAATCGACGGCACCTTCGGTTCAAATATGAAAAATGCGCTGTCGGGTTTTCAGCAGGCCAGAAGCTTGCCGGTCACCGGCGCGCTCGATGACGCCACCTGGGCCGCGCTGGCGCAGGACGGCGCCGAGATGGTTGTAACGTATGTCCTTACCGATGCCGACACTGCCGGTCCGTTCGTCGCCATTCCCGAAGCCATGGCCGGCAAGGCAGCACTGCCGGCGCTCGGCTACGCGAACGCCGCCGAGGGTCTGGGCGAGAAATTCCACGCCAGCCCGACCTTGCTGGCACGCCTGAACCCGGGCAAGGATTTCGCGCGCACGGGCGAGCAGATCATGGTGCCGAACGTGCTCGGCACCGAGCCGCTGGCGAAAGCATCGAAAGTCATGGTCAGCAAGGCTGGCCGCGTGCTGACCGTGTACGACACCGAGGGCAAGCTGATGGCCCAGTATCCGGCCTCGACCGGCAGCAAGCATGACCCCCTCCCGATCGGCACGTGGAAGGTGAATGGCGTGGCGCGCCACCCGACTTACCACTACAACCCGAAACTGTTCTGGGATGCCAAAACCGGCGACAAGAAAGCCACCGTCCCGGCCGGCCCCAACAATCCGGTGGGCGTGGTCTGGATCGACTTGTCGAAACCCCATTACGGCATCCATGGCACCCCGGTCCCGCGCACGATTGGCAAGACCGAGTCGCATGGCTGCATCCGCCTGACCAACTGGAGCGCGCAGGAAGTTGCCGCACTGGTGGCGCCGGGTACGCAAGTTGTCCTGACCAACTAAGGAGCACTCCCCATGAAATGGCTGTTGACTCTGATTATCGGCGCCGTGCTGGGCGCCGCAGGCTTGTTCGTCTACCTGCGCCAGGTGCCCCATGACGCGGCCCCGGGCGCGGTCGTGACGCCCGGCACCACCGCATTGCCGGCGCCGGCCGTGGCGCCCGCGCCGAATTCGGCCGCGGCATTGAATGGCCAGTTGCCGCCCGCCCCGGTGGTCGCGCCCGACCTGACCGAAGCAGACTTGCCGGTACGCCCGAGCGAGCCGGTGCCGATGCCGGCCGTGAACGGCGCCGACGCTCCAGCCGGCAAGTTGCTGGTGCCGGTCGACGGCGTCAAGTTCAGCCAGCTGAGCGACACCTACAACGCCCCGCGCGGCAGCGAGCGCCAGCATGAAGCGCTCGACATCATGGCGCCGAAAGGCACCAAGGTGTTTGCCGTGGCCGACGGCAAGGTCGCGAAGCTATTTAACAGCGTGCCGGGTGGACTGACCGTCTACCAGTTCGAGCCGGCCGAGAAATTCGCCTATTACTATGCCCACCTCGACAAGTACGCCGATGGCATCAAGGAAGGCCAACTGCTGAAACGCGGCGACTTGATCGGGTATGTCGGCGTGACCGGCAATTCGGATCCGAAAGCGCCGCATTTGCATTTCGCGGTGGTACAGCTGACGCCCGAAAAACAATGGTGGAAAGGAACGCCCGTCAATCCGTATCCATTGATGGCTGAATAGGGGCAAGCTGCAGGCGATGGTATCCGGCGCCGCCGCTTAGCGGCGGTGTTTCACCAGAAACTGCCAGATCACCTCGTTGGCATCGAATGCGCGGCTGGTCGTGCCAATTGGCAGGCCAACATTGAACGGATCGGCGCCCGGCCACGTATGGCCGCCATCGGCGATGGTGAGCAGGGCCACGCTTTCCCGGCCGTTGCCGGCCTCGATCCGGGACACGCCCGTTCCAAGGGCCTGTTCTTGCGCAGTGCCCGCGATGGCATTTTTACCCAACCAATACCGATAGCTTTCCCGAGCGGACAGGTACGCGCCCGGCTTGCCGCCATACGCCACCACCTGGTCGGCCGTGCCATGCACCAGCAGTACGCCGACCTTGCCCGTGGCCGCATGGTGCTCGATGACTGGCTCGGGCATGGGCGCGCCGACCGCCGCCACCGCCGCGAACAGGTGGGGCAGCTCGGCGCCGATCCGCAGCGCAAAAAAGCCGCCGCGCGACAAGCCGGTGGCGTACACGCGCGCAGGATCGACGCGATACGCCTGCCTGAGTTTGGCAAGCAGCGCTTCGGTAAAACCAATGTCATCGCTGCCCTCGCGGTAGGGCATGCCAAAACCGACATTCCAGTCCTGTTTCAGTCCGGCCGGATAGACCACGATGAACTGGTGGCGCTCGGCTGCGCGATTCATCTGCGTGTAGAGCATCTGTTCCGCCATGCTCATGCCGCCGCCGTGAAAATTAAAAACCACGGGATAAGGCCGCTGCGGTTCCTTGCCATAGGCTTCAGGCACGTACACGATGTAGCGGCGCTTCTCGTTCTTGTGAACCAGCGAATTGACTTGCGCCAGCGCCGGCACGGCGGTGCCGGCCAGGACCAGCAGGATGGTCAGGTGTTTCATGGAATGGACCCGGATGAAGTGGACGAGTACGCAGCTTGGACGGGCGTGGGTGAAAAGCTGGTGAAATCCAGCAGGTTTCAGGCGGCGCGCAGCACCGTGATGTCGACCCGGTAAGCCTGTGCGCCCTGGTGCACCCCAAGTTCCCAGTCCATCGCAGCGGCCAGGCGCTGCAACAAATTCTGGCCATGCAGGAAACCTTGCATGCCGCCTTCCCGGTCCGTGTCGACGGTGTTGGCAACGCTGAGCACCCCGTCCGCAAACGACAGTCCCAGCAGCGCTGCCGGCCCGCCATGGAACACGGCGTTGCCAAGGCAATTGTTGATGAGAATGGTTGCCAGATGCGGATGTCCGTGCACCGCCAGCCTGTCCGGCAAATCGAGTTGCAGGCGGGCGCTATCGAGCAAGCCTTGTTCGACCAGTCGCAGCAGGCAGTCCTCGATCACGCCGCGCAGGTCGAATGCGGCACTGGCAATCTGCTCGGCGCGCGCTAGTGCAAACAGGACGTCGATGGTATTGCCGATCTCGGCCAGTCCGGCCTGCGCCTGCGCCGTCTCCATCCGGTCCAGCGCGCGCCCGCTTGCCTGGCCGAAGGTATTGTGCAAGATGGTCAGTGGTGTGCGCAGTTCATGGCTGACGTCGCGCGTAAAAGCGTGCTCGCGCGCGAGCGCGGCGTGAAGGGTCGCCGACGTGTCACCGAGCTTGCGCGCCAGGTAACCGATTTCATCAGGGCGCAGGCGCGCCGTGAACGCCTGCGCCTGGTCAAGCTGGTGGCTGCGCACTTGTTGCGCCAGTTCCTGCAGCGGCAGCACCAGTCGCCGGGCCAGCAGGTACGCCAGCAAACATGCGAGGCCGGTCAGTCCCAGCGCGACAGCGAGCAGCAGAGCGCCGATGTCGCCGATCAGCGCCGAGACCACCAGTAGCGGCGCCACGTCCGCCACCAGGTAGCGCCGCTGCTGCGGCCCGGCACCCAGGTCGAGCGTGCGTACATGGTAGTGCTGACCAGTGCGCGTAAACACCTCGGCGCGCTGGACGCCAGCCTGCATGCTGCGGCGTACCTCTGGTGGCAAGGCGTCGATGCTGCGGTATGCACGGATCAGGTCGTATGAAGGTGGCCCGGCATCGCCGTGCTGGACATACTGCGCCGTCATCGATGCCGCTTCGCGCACCAGCAGGCGGTCGACCAGCATGTCTTCCGTGACATACGCAACGACCAGGGCGAGTCCGGTGTAGCAGACACAGATGCACACCGTAAATCCGCCGATGGCCGCAAACAGGCCACGCCGGATCGTGCTAAACATCGCCCGCCGGCGGGACGTCCAGTCGATAGCCGAGCTGGGCAATGGTGGCGATCATGTTCACGCCGCCGGCCGCGTCGAGCTGCTTGCGCAAGCTGTAGATGTGCGATTTCAGCGCATCGCTGTCGGGTGGATTCGCGCCCCATAGCGCGAACATCAGTGCGGCGCGCGAGACGGCATGCGGAGCGGCATGACACAGCGCCAGCAAGAGCGTGAAGCCGCACTGGGTCAGCGCCAGCGGCACGTCCTGATAGGTCGCGCGGCGCTCCCGCACCAGCAGCGTCAGGGCGCCCAGATGCATTGCCTGGTCGGCGTGCAGTTGCCCGCGCCGGGCCAGCGCTGCGCAGCGCAAGGCCAGTTCGCGCAGGTCGAACGGCTTGGTCAGGTAATCGTCGGCACCGCACTCGAAGCCGCGTGCCTTGTCTTCAAACGCGTCACGGGCAGTGAGCATCAGTACCGGCACATTGCGCGGGGCACGCAACTTGATCGCACGGCAAACCGCCAGCCCGTCGACGTCGGGCAGCGTCAGGTCGAGCAGGACGACGTCATACGCCTCGCGCGTGGCCAGTTCGATGGCCAGTGTGCCGCTGGCGGCATGGTCGGTCAGCCAGTGCAGGCCATCGAGGAAGGCGACAATCTGGCGGGCGATCGCCGGGTGATCTTCAACGACCAGGATGGACAGAGGACGGCGCATGGCAATTGCAGGCAGGTGGGCACGGATGCCTGCATTGTAGCGCGGCAACCCGCTTATTCCGCGACATCCGCACCGACATTGATGGCCGCATACGCGCGCTGCACGGCAATCGCCTCGGCACTATCCTTGCCGTACAGCTCCTGCGCCGCCTCGAGCATCTTGCTGCGCGCCGTCGCGTAATTGGTCTTCGACGTAAACTTGGTGGTTGCCGCCTTGAACCAGATCCGGTACGCCTTGTCGAGGCCGATACCGTGCATGGCGGCCGGCTGCTTGACCAGGTATTTGCTGTACGCGTCGCTGGCCTTGTCGGCGTTCGAGCCCTGCGCCAGGAAATAAAACATCCGGTTGTTGGGGCCGCTGCTGTAATGCACATCGAGCCGTTTCAGGCTGCGGCTCCAGGCATCCGGGCTGGCGCCGTCCCGGCTGGGCTTGACCATCCAGCGCAGCGGCTCGCCGTTCTTGCTGATTTCCGTGCCCAGCATCCAGTCGTTGCCGCTGGCCGGCAATTGATCGCCCTTGCCGCCCGCGCGCGCATACGCTTCCACCGCTTCGCCGCTGATGTCGGAACTCGATTCGTTGAGCCCACCCGACTCGCCCGAATACACCAGGTTCGAGGTGGCGGCGGTGACGCCATGGCCCATTTCGTGGCCGATTACGTCGATCGCGCCGAGGCTGTTGAAAAACGAACCGTCGCCGATGAACATGCAGGTGCAAGTGTCGCTGTAATACGCATTGTCGTAGGCCGTGTTAACGTGGGCGGCAATGTAGGTGGCGGTATTATTGCCATCGAGCGACTGCCAGCCCAGCACGTTTTTCAGCATGTCGTAGGTGTTCATCAAGCCCCACAGGGCATTCACGGCAGCGGTCTGGCCGTTGGCATCGATGGTGGAGCCGCCGTTGATGTACTGCTTGCCGTCGCCCCAGGTATTGGTGGCGCTGGTGTAGACCTTGCCGGCGCTGCTGCCATGGTCGGCGTTGGTGATCGCCATGCCGCCGAAGCTGCCCTTCACGCCGCGTTCCGGGTCAATCATCTGGAAGCCGTCCTGGGTGGCGGTCGTGCTGACCGGCACCTGGCCGTTGTACTGGCTGTTGCCCACACCGACCACGGTTTGCAGCATGTTCCACTGATCGAGAATGGCGGCGCTGCGCGCGTCGACCACGGTATCGTGGTAGAGCGGGCGGTCGCCGTCGACCAGGCGGGTGTGGACCAGATAGCCGAGCGCATAATGGTCGACCACTTCCTCCAGGTCGAGCGCATTGAGCTGCGCTTCCGGCTTGTGTGCGGCGGCGGCCACGCGCCGGGTTCTCATCATCGGATAAATGATCAGCTCGGCGACGGCTGGCTTGATGTGTTGCACGCCGGCCGTGCGGGTCGTTACCGTGGCGAGTGCCGCGGCAATCGCGGCCTGGCCGGAGATGGCGGCTACCACATTGAAGTCGCCCGTCACGCGGCGCAGCTTGTTGCTTTTTCCCTTGCCCAGGTACTGGCGCCGCTCCGACGCCGACTCGGCCACAATGGTGCCGCCCGGATCGACCACCAGCACCGACTCCGAGCCGAACACGGGCACGCCCTTGTAGGTATGTACGGTGCGCACCACCTCGGTGCCGGCCACGCCGGGGTGCTGCTGCACCAGAACGAAGCCATGATCCTGGTCCAGCCCGCGCGCGCCGCGCTGGGCCACCAGCTGACTGGTCAATTCGGTGAAGCGCGCCGCGTTTGGCACCAGCGGGCCACTCATCAGCGGCGCTGCCAGGCTGGACAGTTGCAGGCCGCCGCAGAGCGCGGCGCACACCAGTTTCGTCATCGTCCTCATCACATCTCCTCATAGCGCCCTGCCAGAATGGCGAGCTGGGCATTTGAGGATCGTCGCCGCGTGGCGCAGCGCGGCTTTGCTGAAACGCAAAAACCCTGCACCAATCGAAGCGTGCAGGGTTTTTTATGCTTAACGAATGAAAATCGTTGCCGGCTTACAACTGGCGCGCCTTGAAGGTGTCGCACTGGCCGACTGCGCCGCTGTCGATGCCCTTTTTGAACCAGCGCACGCGCTGGGCCGAGCTGCCGTGCGTGAACGAATCGGGCACCACGGTGCCTTGCGACTGACGCTGCAGGGTGTCGTCACCGATCGCCGTGGCGGCCGCCAGTGCCGCCTCGATGTCGCCGGTTTCAAGTATGGAGCGGGCCTGGTTGGCGTGATTCGCCCAGACGCCGGCGAAGCAGTCAGCCTGCAATTCGAGGCGCACCGACATGGCGTTGGCCTGGCTTTCCGAACTGGTACGGCGCGCGGCATCCATTTTGTCGGTGATGCCCATCAGGTTCTGCACGTGATGGCCAACTTCGTGGGCAATCACGTAGGCCTTGGCGAAATCGCCGGCGACGTTGAAGCGCTGCTCCATCAATTTGTAGAAATCGAGGTCGATATACACCTGCTGGTCGCCCGGGCAGTAAAACGGGCCGGTGGCGCTGCGCCCGGTGCCGCAGGCGGTATCGGTCGAGCCGCTGAACAATATCAGTTTCGGCTTCACATAGGTGCCGCCGTTGGCGCGGAAAATCTCGGTCCAGACGTCTTCGGTATCGGCCAGCACGGTTTTCACGAAAGACGTCTGGCGGTCATTGGCGGGCGTCGCGGCGGGCGCCTGCGACTGCACCACCGGAGAACTACCACCTCCGCCCAGCAGGACCGACGGGTCGATGCCGAAGAAATAGGAGCCGATCAGCGCTATGACGATCGTGCCAAGGCCGATCGACTTGCCGCCAATACCGAAGCCGCCGCCACCGCCGCCACTGCCACGCCTGTCCTCGACGTTATCGCTTTCGCGGTTGCCTTCCCACTTCATGACTGGGACCGCTTGAGCTTGACCGCGCCGCCGCTTTCGCGCGCATCCTTGATGCGGTATTCCTCGTCGGCGCCGAGGCCGGCCTTGGCGTCGTCGTTGAGGGAACGTTGATGTTGTTCCCGTTCAAGTTCACGTTCGAGGCGGCCATTCAGTCCGACAGGGGGCAATTTATTTTTCATTTCAGTATTCCAAAAAAGGCAATCACAGGATCAACTGCTCGCAGTATGCGAGAAAGATCGCACGCAGTATGTTCGAGCTTTCACATATGCACTGCATTGTGCCGAATACAAGGCCCCGCACGCCAGTCCATATGTTCGCTAGCGTACGGAGTATCCCGCGCCCGCGTGCGACAGTGTGGCCTCCGATGGCTGACCTTATTTTTCGCACACTCCATGACCCTGATTCTCCGCGACCGCGATGCCCTGTTCGCACTCGGCCGGGCGCTCGAAGCGGCCCACTATCGTTTTACCACCATCACGCCTGCCAGCCATGCACGCATCAACGCCCGCCCCGGCAATGCGCAGGCGCTTGACCTGCGCGGCGTGTTCGGCTGGAGCCGGCCGTTCAGCCCCGATGCCTTCGACCCCGCCATCGTCGAGTTGATGCGGCGCGCCGGGGTGCTGGACGCGTCCGGTCCCCTGCTGCGCAGCAGCGTGCGTGCGGCCACCCTGGGCGAGCGCTGTTATTTTCATAGCGCCTGGCCCACCGAGCACGGCGACAGCGTCTTCTTTGGCCCGGACACCTACCGCTTCGTTGCAGCGATCGAGCGCGCACTGCGCCAACTGGCGGCGCCGCCGGCGCGCGTGGTCGACATCGGCTGCGGCGCCGGTCCCGGCGCCGTGCAGATCGCGCGCCGCTTTCCCGACGCTGAGGTGTTTGGCGCCGACATCAACCCGGCCAGCCTGGCCCTGACCTCGATCAATGCCGGCCTGGCGGGCGCGCGCAACGTCACGCCGGTGGCATCCAACCTGCTCGACGGCATGGACGGCGAATTCGACCTGATAGTCTCGAATCCCCCGTTCATGCTCGACCCGGGCCAGCGCACCTACCGCAACGGCGGCGGGCCGCGCGGCGCCGCCCTGTCGGTCGAGATCGTCAAAGCCGCGATGGCGCGCCTGCGTCCGGGCGGCAGCCTGCTGCTCTACACGGGCGTGGCGATCAGCGCCGACCAGGACGATTTCCAGGGTGCGATTGCGCCGCTGCTCGACACCGCCTGCCAGGCCTGGACCTACGAAGAGCTCGACCCGGACGTGTTCGGCGAAGAGCTGGCCACGCCCGCCTATGCCGGCGTGGAACGCATCGCCGCGGTCTGGCTGCACGCCGTGAAACGCACCCGCATGCGCAAGAGCGATCTGTAGTCAGCCAGCCAACAGGCACAAATAAAGCCCGGATCGGCACCCGCGCCGTGTGGCTTTTGAGAAACAGTCAGGTTTTTTCGGGCAACATTCCCGCTATACTTCCTGCAGAGCTGTGGCCTGGCGCCACCGCTCCTGCACGGCCGCCGTACGCCGTTTGTTTGCGCAATGCGCAGCCACCATGTCGATTCCAGGATCAGGCGAAGCCACCCTTCGCCGCGCACCCATGCACCGCTCCCCACCGCGATTTCTTTTCAAGGCGTCAGCATGATTTGCGGCGCAGCACTTCCAGACCGGTCGCTCACGCGGCACAAAGCTGCTTCAGGCTGGCGGCGGGTACGGCACGCGACAGAAAGTATCCTTGTGCGTAATCGCAAGCCATATGCTGCATTATTTCGAATTGCCCCGCCGTTTCGACGCCTTCGACGGTAACCCGCAGCCCCAGTGTGTGGGCCATGGCGACGATGGCCTGGCACAGGGCGCGGTCTTCCGCATCGGTCTCGATGTGCTCGACAAAGGCACGGTCGATCTTGAGGAAATCGATGTCGAATTTTTTCAGGTAGGCCAGCGAGGAGTAGCCGGTGCCGAAATCGTCCAGCGCAATCTGCATGCCGGCCCGCCCCAGCGCCGCCAGACTGGTGCGCACTTCAGCGCTCATATTCAGTAACAACCCCTCGGTGATTTCGACCGTTATCCCGCCCGGGTCGATGCCGCGCTCGGCCAGGTGGGCCAGCCAGCGCGCCGGCAAACCATGGTCGTTCTGGAATTGCACCGGCGAGACATTGATGCTGATTTCAAAGTGCGGATCAATCTCGGCGCGCAACTGGCCCAGCACACTGGCGGCCTGCTGAAACACCCAGTCGCCGATGGCGATGATCTGCCCGCTCTGCTCCGCCACCGGGATGAACTCTGCCGGACTGACCTGGCCACGCACCGGGTGCTCCCAGCGCAGCAGCGCTTCGGCCTTGTTGATACGCTGGTCGCGCATGTCGACGATGGGCTGGAACGCCAGCGCAAACTGGCCGCCGGCCAGGGCGCCGCGCAGGTCGTTGGTCAAGGTGGCGCGCTCCTGGGCCGCAGCCTGCAGGGACGGCTCGAAATGGCAGAACCGGTTGCGCCCGGCGCTCTTGGCCGCGTACATGGCCTGGTCGGCATGGCGCAGCAATTCTTCCGCGCCGGCGCCGGCATCCGGATAGCGCGCAACGCCAATGCTGGCCGAGACGAACACAATGTCGGCGCCGAGCGTGAACGGCAGCGCCAGCGCGCGTATCAACTGGCCGACGATGGCCTCGGGCGCGCCGTGCGCCTCTTCTTCACAGCGCAGCAGCACGGTAAATTCGTCGCCGCCCAGGCGCGCCACGCTGACCTCGTCTCCCAGCGTGGCGCGCAAACGCCCCGCCACCGCCACCAGCAACTGGTCGCCGACCGCATGGCCGAGGGTGTCGTTGACTTCCTTGAACTGGTCCAGGTCGATCAGCAGCACCACAAACGGTGACGCGGCCGGCTGTGACTCGGCCAACAGCGCTTCGAGCCGGTTGCGGAACATGTGCCGGTTGGGCAGGCCGGTCAGGCTGTCGAAATTGCCCTGCTCCCAGATCAGCTGTTCGCGCCGCTTGGTGTCGGTAATGTCGCGCACGATCCCCATCACCAGCGTTTCATTGTCGCTGCGGACGATTTCTCCGGACATGCTGCCGATGCGCTCCTCCCCCGATTTGATGCGGAAGCGCGCTTCCACGTCGATCACGCGGCCATCGCGCGCAACCGCGTCGAGGAAGGCGGCGCGCGCGGCGGGATCGACCCACAGGCTGGCCGTTGTCATGCCTGCGTCCAGCAATTCCGCGCGGCTGTAGCCGGTCATGCGCGTGACCGAATCGGACACCTCGATGAAGCGCCCGCTGTCCATCGACGTGAGCAGGATCCCGTCCGGGCTAGCGCGAAACGCGGCGGCAAATTTCTGGTCGGAGCGGTGCAGCGCCGACACCGCGTCGTGGGCCCGGTCCAGGCTGCGCCGCAACAGCAGGAACAGGCCGGTGAAGGCGGCACTGCCGATCAGCCAGAACAGGGTTACCAGCATGGCCAGGTTGCGCCACGGCGCCAGCAAGGCATGCTGCGACCGGCTGGCCGCCACCTGCAGGTCGGGATAGCCGGGCAGAACCGCGCGCCGGGTCAGATACTTGATTTCTAGGTGGGTCGCGTCGGCCGTGCGGCGGCTCAATGTGGTGGCAAAGTGCAACAGGCCGGCGCCGGATGCCGGCAAGGCGGCAATCACCATGCCGTCGCTGCGCAACATGCCGATGCGGCCGTCCCGGCCCAGATCGACGCCGTTCCAGAGCGCGCTGAAATAGGCTGGCGCCAGGCGCGATACGGCAATCGCCAGGATGGCGCCATCGGCGGCGCGGCGCGCCAGCGCGGCATAGATGGTGGTCTTGCCATCGACCTGGATCAATTCGAAGAGCGGGCCGCTGGACGCGCTCCGGTGCACCCGCGCCACCACGGCGCGGATGCCGGCGGCATCGACCGGATCGATTTCATCGCGCTGCGCGGCACTGCGGTTGCTCGCGCTGAACAGGACGTGGCCCGCCCCGTCCAGCAGGGCCAGGCCCTGGCAATGGGGCAGCGCCGCGCGTTCCACTTCCAGCAGCGCGCGCGCGGCCGCGCCGGTCGGCGCCTGCGGCCCGCTGAACTGGGTGCTCACGTGCAGCAGCCGGTACTCCACCGCCTCGACCGAACGGGCGGCCTGTTCGGTGACGATGCCAGTCACCGAGCGGGTCAGCTCGGCGCTATTGGTCAGCGCCTCATGGCGCGCGTACCACAAGGCGGCGATGCACAGGACTGCTGCGCCGCCAATGACGACAACGGGAAACCAGCCCTGCTGGGAAAAGGTGCGATGCGGATTCGATTTGGCTTGCATGTCCACCTTTGCGCTGCGCGCGCCTTATCTGGATTGGTTGTGTACGATCACGCCCGCACAGTGCGGCGCAGAGTTTCGCGGATCTTCTGCGCCAGCTGGCCGCGCTGGTACGGTTTGCTCAGCAGCTGTACGCCGGCCTGCAAGCGCCCGTTGTCGGTCAGCGCGTTGCGGGTATAGCCGGAGGTGAACAGCACCGCCAGCTCGGGCAGGATGCGGCGCGCCTGGGCCGCCAGTTCGGTGCTCGTCACCGGCCCCGGCATGACGACGTCGGTGAACAGCAGGTCGACTTTGGCGCCGCGCTCGATCAGCGCCAGCGCGCTGGCGCCATCGGCCGCATCGATGACCTGATAGCCAAGACCACTGAGGGTGCCGACCACGGTCAGGCGCACTTCTGCATCGTCTTCCACCACCAGGATGGTTTCGCTGCCGCCGCTGGCCGATTCGAGCTCCGGCAGCGCGCGCGGCAATTCGCGCTCGTTCGAACGGGGCAGCAGGATCTCGACGGTGGTGCCCACGCCGGGCGTGCTGGAAAGCGCGATGTGGCCGCCGCTCTGCTTGACGAAACCGTAGGCCATCGACAGACCCAGGCCGGTGCCCTCGCCCACCGGCTTGGTGGTGAAAAACGGCTCGAAGGCCAGCGCCCGCACTTCGTCGCTCATGCCCGCACCGGAGTCGGACACGGCCAGCAGCACGTAGTGGCCGGGTGCGATGTCGGCCAGCGCCTGGACGTCGGCCGCTTGCAGCACGCGGTTGCGCAACACGATGGTGAAGACGCCGTCGCCTTGCGCGGCCATCGCATCGCGCGCATTGATGGCCAGGTTGACCACCACGTTTTCCAGCTGGCCGGGGTCGACCATGATGTTCCACAAATCGGGGTCGCACTGGTAATCGATGCGGATCGATTCGCCCAGCGCCCGTTGCAACAGGTCGTCGCGGTTGCGCACGATGCGCAGCGGATTGAGCGCCACCGGCTGCAGCGGCTGGCGGCGCGCGAAGGCGAGCAGCTGCGAGGACAGCTTGGCGCCCTTGTCCACCGCGGTGGCGATGCTGCGCAGGCGCTGCTGCAGCTTTTCTTCGGAGGGCGGCAAGTGCTGCAGCAGCTGCACGTTGCCGCTGATGATCTGCAGGACATTGTTGAAGTCGTGCGCCACGCCGCCGGTGAGTTTGCCGACCGCTTCGAGTTTCTGGGCATGCTGCAGGGCCTGGCGCGCATTGTCGAGCGCGGCGCTGCGTTCGGCCGCATGGCGCTCGGCCTGTTTGCGCTCGGAGATATCGCGGATGAACGCGCTGGCGGCGAATCCGTCGCCTTCAGGGAAGTCGGCCAGCGCCAGCTCGGCGGGGATCATGCGCCCGCTGCGGTGCAGCAGCTGCACTTCGACCACCCCGCGCGCCGGTGCGTCCGGGTCGGTGTCGACCAGGCTGGCGAAACCGGCCTGGCCCGGGCGCCGCGCGGCGGGCGGCACCAGCAGCTCGGCCAGGGCGCGTCCGGTCGCCTCGCGCGCGCACCAGCCGAACATCGCCTCGGCGCAGGCGTTCCAGTCGGTGATCAAGCCGCTCGGGCTGACCGCGACAAACGCATCGTGGGAATGCTGCAGGATCACATTGAAGCGCTGGCGCTCGCTGGCCAGGCGCGCGTTGGCGTCGCGCATGGCCGCTTCGTTTTCCTTGGTGCGGGTGATGTCGGTGTGGGTGCCGATGGTGCGCACCGGCTTGCCCTCGGGGTCGCGCGTGACGGCCATGCCGCGCGCCAGGATCCACTTGTAGCTGCCGTCCTTGCAGCGCATGCGGAACTGCGCTTCGTAGTTGGCGCCGCTGCTGGCAATGTAGGCGTCGAGGATGGCGACGGTCGACCCCAGGTCGTCAGGGTGAAGCAGCTCGCGCCACGCAATGTGCGTATTCGGCACCTCGGTCTCCAGGTAGCCCAGCATGCCCTTCCAGCGCTGCGTGTAGATCACTTCATTGATGCCGCGGTCCCAGTCCCAGACGCCGTCGCCGGCGCCTTCCAGGGCGTATTTCCAGCGAAATTCGCTGACGCTCAGTTGCTGCGTCATGTGCCCGGCAATGGCGATGGCACGGCGCCGCCCGGTCGCCAGGATCCACACCAGCAGGCCGATCAGCAAACTGCCGGCGCTGCCGATCAGCGCGATCAGGTGCGGCTTGCTGCGGTCGATGCGGCGTTCGAACTGCAGGCTGGAACGGATGTCGAGCGTCCACGGCTGGCCAGCCACGGCAATGCGCTGCACCGTGCTGTAGAGGGGGCTGAAGCCGGCCGGTTCACGCCCGGCGCCCGGCGTCGCATTGCGCGCCGCCGCGCGCGCGTCGTACAGGCGCGCGCCTTCCTGCACGGCGTCGCCGTCGTAGATCGACAGCGTCACGTCACCGGCGCGCTCGCCTGCCAGCCCGGCCATCAGGTCGTCCATGCGAAATGGCGCGCCGACCCAGCCGACCAGGGCGGCGCGGCGGGGGGGGGGGGGGGGGGGGGGGGGGGGG
>NZ_JAQQPS010000023.1:0-88994 GCF_036688685.1 Massilia sp. S19_KUP03_FR1
CGCCGGCCCGCGCCACGTGCACCTGCATGCCTTCAACAGGCTGGCCGTCGGTGGCGCGCAGCAGGCGCGGGATGCGCCCAAATTCGCCTTCCATAAATGTGGGCAACGCAGTTTTGCCGCTGGCAGGGCCATTCCAGTGGTGGCCGTCGGTCTTGATCGTCATTGCGCCCGGCCCGCCGATTTCCACGTTACCGCCCCTGAGGGTGAGGTAGGCGCCGCCCGTGACGACAAACGTGATTTCCTTCTCCGCCATGACGACCACGCGTTCTCCGGCGGTCGCTTTCAGGTCTTTCGCCGCATTCAGTTGCATTTCGTCGTGCTGGCTCTGCATGAGGAATTTGCCTTTGTGTGCGATTTGGCTGATGCCGTCCGATTGCGCGAACAGGGCCAGCGCTTTGCCGGAATGCAGGTGCATGCGCTGGCCGCTGGTCAGTTGCAGGTGTTGCTGCGCGACGCTATCGAGATTCGTGCCGGCATAGCTGACGATGGTAGCGGGCGTGCTCACGGCCACCCCTGCCGGCGCCGTCAGGCTCAGCGTCGCTTGCGCATCCGGACCTGTGCCCAGGCTGGCGTCCAGGTCCGCCTTCAAGGCCACTTGCGGCGCCTCGTCCACCGCCATGCCCTGATGCGCCGCGGCGTACTGCCCCAGCGTTTTGAACAGGTCCAGGCAGTCCTGCATCAAGGCCAGGTGTTCCGCGCTGCCCATTTGCGAGCCGCAGGCGTCCAGGCGCTGCCACGCCGTCAGCAATAGCGATTTGGCGGTGCGGATCGCGCCACTGTCATTGCTGGTCAGTTCGAACCCGGCGCCGCGCGCGGTCGCACTGCCGTTCGAGCGCGGATGCGTCAGGTAGCCGAGGTTCAGCTGGCTTTGCCCATGCGCGCTGGATAGATGGGCACTGATCTGACCTGGCGTATCGTCCATGCGCAACTGGTTGTAGCGCTGGCGATAATTGTTCTCGGCACTTGCCTTGCCGCCTTCCTTGCTGACGATCCCAGACAGATAGCGGTCGCCCGGCAGCTTGCTGACCCGGCTGAACACTGGCGGCGGCGTGGCGCCGCTGTGGGCGCGGCCGATGATCAGCGGTTTATCCGGATCGCCGCCGACGAAGACGCACAGCACCTGGTCGCCCACGCGCGGCAGCGAGATCGCGCCATATTGCATCCCGGCCCAGTGACTGGCGACTTGCACCCAGGCCGAATCGCGGTCGGTGTTGGAGGCGCCGGCGCCGTTCGCATGCGCATGGTCGGCAGGACGGCAGCCGGGAAAACGGATTTTCACGCGCCCCCGTTCATCGCAATGGATTTCCTGGTTGGCCGGGCCGACCACGGTCACTTATTGCATTTCTGTGCGCGGCAGATCGGTGCGGGGATCATAATGCGGCACGATCTGGATGCCGCGCCGCACGCAAGTAAAGCGGTTGGTGTAGCGCACACCGCGCTCCATGCTTGCCTGTTCCAGGCCAGCGTCGGACTCGCGCCAATGATTCAGCCTGAACAGTTTGCGCACCTTGTCATCCACATCTTTGGGCAGATTGTTGTCGGCTTCGACCCGCATTTCTGTGATGACAAAATCGCGGCCTTCGGGCGGATGCCGGTCTATTTCAGGGTGGCCTGTGATGGTGTTCCACTCGCCGACGCACATGTTGCGGTCGCTGCCTTCTCCCTGAAAACACCTGGCGTCGTATTCGTGCCGCAGCATCCGGGACAGGCCGATGTGCCGATAGTCGAAGCCGTCGCGGCCCGTGTGCGGGGCATCGATCAGGTAGTCGTCGAGACTTGCGGCAAATTGCTTGCCAAGTACGCCCTGGTCGTTGACGTTGATGTCTTCGCTGCTGTAGGTGGCCGCGGGAATGTAGTCCCAGGCGCGCCGGGTGACGCTGCCTGGCGTCAGGGTGCGGATGCCATGCCAGGCGGTGATGGTGTCGTGGCTTTCGGTGGCACTGTCGCGGTGAAAGCGCACGGTGCCGGCGGCATTTTGTGGCAGCCTTGTCGCGTTGTCGAACAGGACCAGCGTATGGGCTGGCGTCGTGCCATCGTGGCCGGGCATGCCGCTGCCCGACCGGATGAACCAGGCGATGCCGCGCCGCTTCCACAACCTGCGCAGAAATGCGCCGGTCGATTCGTTGTACTGCATGGTAAAGGCGCGCGCCGGATAGTCCTTCAATCCATTCATGGTGTATGAAAATGCGCGCGCGGCGACGGGATTGGCCAGGCGCCATTCCTTGAGCAGGATGTGCGTGATCTCGAGTTCGTTGTGCCCACGGAAAACGCGCGTATTGCAGGTCTGGTCCAGCATGGAAAAGGCGTCGCGCACCACCAGCCGGTAGCTCGCCAGGCCGCCATCGCTTTGTCCCTCCATCGCCGCGACGACGATGCCGCAGACCGACCGCAGCTTGCCGCTGTCGGTGACGAAATCGACGGCTACCGGTGCCGCGATGAACTGTTTCAGGGCCAGTCCGGCACGCGTCGATACACAGAGTAGTGAATAGTCGATGCCACCAAACATGGTTTCGACGCCACTGACATGTTGAACCAACAGCAGATTTTCCAGCACCGGCCGGCCGAAGGCGAACCGCAGGCGAATCGGGCGGTTCGCATCGGTGAGTGTGGAGGGAGAATTGGACGTGATCATATCGGGTTCCTCGACGTGCGCGACAGGGTGTTGCTTCGTGTAAATTTAGAATTCCCGTTAGTCTGGTGTCGGCCTGGCGCGTGGATTGTGCGGAAGCGCAAAGCATCGACTCAGCGCTTAGCATGCATGCGCGGATGTCTCGAAAATGCCTCGCTTCGACTTAACGCGCACTTGATTCGCCGCGCACCGCTGCATGAATGAAAAGTTTTAAGTGTCAAATACACGTTAAACTGATGTTTTTCCTTCTACATTGTTTCCCATGAGCGAATTCGTCACGACCCGCGTAGCCCGGGGCACCGGCATCATCACCCTGGACCGCCCGCGCGCCCTCAATTCGCTGTCGCTGGGGATGGTGCGTGCGCTTACTGAAACCTTGCTGGCGTGGCGCGACGACGACCGGGTCAATGCCGTCGTGCTAACCAGCAGCAGCGAAAAGGCCCTGTGCGCCGGCGGCGACATCCGCTTCTTTTACGACGCCGGGCGCGCCACGCCCATGGGCGGCAGCGCGCTGCTGGAAGATTTTTTTACCGAAGAATATGCACTGAACCACCTGATCCACTTCTATCCAAAACCGTACATCGCGCTGATGGATGGCGTTGTGATGGGCGGCGGCATGGGCATCGCCCAGGGCGGACCGGAAACCGGCCTGCGCATCGTCACCGAGCGCACCAAGATGGCCATGCCGGAAGTGAATATCGGTCTGTTTCCGGACGTGGGCGGCAGCCATTTCCTGGCGCGCGCACCTGGTCAACTGGGCCATTATCTCGGCTTGACCGGTTTGACCATCGGCGCGGCCGATGCGCTGTATGTCGGTCTGGCGGATTTGTTTATACCGTTTAGTCAGTTGCCGGCATTGCACGCGCTGATCGATGCGACCGAGGGCGCCGCACTGGCCGCGGCGCTGCGTGAATTTGCCGCGCCGTTCACCAGCCAGGCTGGTGACAGTGTTCTGCGTAGCCAGCGCGGCGCCATCGATGCCCATTTCGGCGCCGCTTCGGTGGGCGCCGTTATGGCGTCGCTGGCGCTTGATGGTGGTGCGTTTGCGCAAGCCGCGCTGGCGGCCATGAAGCTGCGCTCACCGCTGATGATGAGCGTGACGCGCGTGATGCTGGCGCGCGCGCGTGGCATGGATGTCGCGGCCTGCCTGCGCATGGAACGGGATCTGGTGCGACGCACGTTCGAGCACGGGGAAGTGATCGAGGGCGTGCGCGCGCTGGTGATCGACAAGGACAATGCGCCGCGCTGGAATCCGGCGGCGCTGGAACAAGTCAGTGCCGAGATGGTGGAAGCGTTTTTTGCGCCAGTGTGGCCGGCGCATGCGCATCCGCTGCGCGCCCTGGCCGACTAGGACTGTTCGCGGTGGCGCAGTACGACGCGCTCGCTTGGGGCGAAGTGCGCCGCCAGCCGCTCTGCCATGTAGACCGAGCGGTGCTGCCCGCCGGTACAGCCCAGCGCCACCGTCAGGTAGCTGCGGTTATCGGTTTTGAATGACGGCAGCCATTTTTCGATGAAATTGCGGATGTCGGCCAGCAGTTCCTTGGCGCTCGGCTGCGCGTCCAGAAACGCGATGACGGGGGCATCCTTGCCAGTCAGCGGGCGCAATGTGACATCGTAATAGGGGTTCGGCAGGGCGCGCACGTCGAATACGAAATCGGCATCGAGTGGCACGCCCAGTTTGAAGGCGAACGATTCGAAGAACAGCGTCAGCGGCGCGTGTTCGATCTCGGCCAATTCCTTGATCCAGGTGCGCAGTTTATTGGCCGACAGCTCGGAGGTATCGATCACGTGGCCGAGCTGCTCGATGGCCGACAGGCGCTCGCGCTCCTCCAGGATGCATTCGATCAGGGTACGGCGCGACGCCGGGTTTTCGCCCGGGCGCAGCGCGTGCGACAGCGGGTGGCTGCGCCGGGTTTCCGAGAAGCGCGCCACCAGCGAATGGGTATTTGCCGTCAGGAACATCACGTTCAGGTCGTGGCCTGCGTCTTTCAGCGTGCGGATGCTAATCGGCAGTTCCGCCAGCGATTCGGCGCTGCGTGCATCGACCGCCACGGCCAGTTGCGTGGTGCCTTCGCTGTCGATTTTGCTGACCAGTTCAGGCAGCAAATCGGGCGGCAGGTTGTCGACACAATAGTAACCTGCGTCTTCGAGGACGTTGAGGGCCACGGATTTTCCGGAGCCGGAGATACCGGTGATGAGGACGATGCGCATGAGCGCATTTTAACCTAATCCCCCGTCATCGCCTGCCGCTGGCGCTCCATGAACTCCTGCAGCGTATCGATCCCGCGCAGTTGCAGGATGGTGTTGCGTACCGCTGCCTCCAGCAGCACCGCGATATTCCGGCCGGCGGCCACGGGAATGACGACTTTGCGAATCGGCAGCCCCAGCACATCCTCGGTCGGGAACAGGAACGGCAGCCGCTCGACTTCTTCTTCCAGTGCCCCGCGCCGCACCAGGTGGACGATCAGTTTCAGGCGCATCTTGCGGCGCACGGCGGTCTCGCCAAAGATCGCCTTGATGTCGAGCAGCCCCAGCCCGCGCACTTCCAGCAAGTTCTGCAGCAGCGGCGGGCAGCGCCCCTCGATCATGTTCGGCGCAATGCGGGAAAACTCTACGGCATCGTCGGCCACCAGGCCGTGACTGCGTGAAATCAGTTCCAGCCCCAGCTCGCTTTTACCGAGCCCGGAATCGCCGGTAATGAGCACACCCACGCCCAGCACATCCATGAACACACCATGCATGATGGTGCGCTGGGCCAGCTTCTTGGATAAATACACGCGCAGGAAGTCGATCACCTGCGCGGCCGGCAAGGGCGTCGAAAACAGCGGGATATTTTGTTCGTCGCAGATGGCGAGAATGTCGGGCGGTGTTTCCAGGCCCTGTGCGATGATCAGCGCCGGCGGACCGCCGCCAATCAGTTCGCCGATGACATGGCTGCGCGAATTGAGTTTGAGGCGCTGGTAGTAATTTAATTCCTGGTGGCCGAACACCTGGATGCGGCCCGGGTGGATCAGGTTCAGGTGGCCGACCTGGTCGGCGGCCGAGACCACATCCCCGGAAATGAGCCGCTCCCCGCCCGGGAAGCCGGCGAACCAGCCCAGCTGCAGCGTTTCGCGATTATCGTCGTACAGCCGTTGGATGGTCAGCGGGGTCTGCAGCATGAAGAGGTGGTTCCTGTCGTATTGGCGCGCACGCGGCCGGTACGAGACAGTTTAGCCCAGAGCCTGCAGGCTGGGTTGCCAATTGATGATGCGCTGGTACACCGTCTCGGCGTCGGGGTCGGTCAGCAGTGCCGTGCGGATGGCTTCATCGGAGAAGAATTCGGCGATTTCCGACAGGATTTCCAGGTGTTGCTGGGTTACATGGTCGGGAATGAGCAGGAAGAACAGCAGGCTGACCGGTTCGCCGTCGGGCGACTCGAACGGAATCGGCTCGACCAGGCGCACGAAGGCAGCCAGCGGCGACTTCAGGCTCTTGCTGCCCTTGATGCGGCCGTGCGGCACGGCCACGCCATGCCCCAGGCCAGTCGAACCAAGCCGTTCGCGCGCGAACAGATTGTCCGACACGGTCGAGCGGGCGATGCCGTGGTTGTTCTCGAAAATCAGTCCGGCTTGCTCGAAAGCGCGCTTCTTGCTGGACACTTCCAGATCGAGACGAACGCTCTCGATGGATAGAATTTTACTTAAGTTGGTCATAACGTACATAAAATGTTGCAGCGCACCACGGCGCTTGCGAGCCCGAATTATAGGCCTGTTTGCTTCGGAAGTAATTCGAATTCTGCGCCGTTGGCGGGAACACCGGCCACCATATATTCGGCAGAGGGTTAAATCGGCCGACGCTGGGCCGGTGCTGATCACGCCCTTGCGCAATTTCTAATGCGAAATCGAATGTTCTCCATATAAACAATTGATGCGGCGAGTGTTGACCGATGAATCACACTGCCTTGCCCAGGTTTTCAGCATTACCCTTGGCGGATAGCCAGCCTTGCGCTGGCGTAAAGGTGCGCGCGCCGACTGTCGCGCCAATGGCACAGCCGCGTGAAGCGGGGCGGCTATTATTGACGTGCCGTGCGCAGATTGCGCGGCGGCGCGCTGCTGAAGTTGCTGCGCCACGGGTTGATGTCCAGCCCGCCACGCCGCGTGTAGCGTGCATACACGGCGAGTTTATTTGGCTGGCACTGGCGCAGGATATCGACAAAGATCCGTTCCACACATTGCTCATGGAACTCATTGTGCTCACGAAAACCGATCAGGTATTTCAGCAAGCCGGCCTGGTCGATCTGGGGGCCCACGTAATGGATCTGCACGCTGGCCCAGTCCGGCTGGCCGGTCACCAGGCAGTTCGACTTGAGCAGGTGCGACACGAAGGTCTCTTCCACCGGCGCGCCGTGGCGGGCGGCGCTGAGCAGCGTGGGCGTGGGCGTGTACTGGTCAATTTCCAGGTCCAGTCGGTCCAGCAGCAAGCCGTCCAGTTCGCCCATCTTGATGCCCTGGAAGGCGTCCGGTGTGGTCAGCACGATGTGTACCGGTGCGCCAAACGCGGCGCCGAGGTCCTGGCGCAGCAGGGCCAGCAGGGCATCCTCACTTTCCAGCCGGGTCTGGTTAAACGAGTTCAGGTACAGCTTGAACGATTTCGATTCGACGATATTCGGCGACTCGGCCGGCGCCGTGATCGACGCAATCGCCACTTGCGGCTTGCCGCGCAGGTTCAGCCACGACAATTCATACGCGTTCCAGATATCGACGCCAAAAAACGGCATGGTGCCGGTCAGGTTCAGTTCATCACGCTTTTGCTGGCGCGGGATCGGAAACAGCAGTTCGGGCGCGTACTGCGTCTGGTAGGCGGAGGCTTTGCCCAGTGGCGAGAGGTCGACGGTATTGCTCATTGTGTGCGTGGTCTATCCAAGAAAAAGTTGATACACGGGGTTCTTGCTTTCGTCCCAGCAGCGATAGCCGAGGGTCGTCAAAAAGCTGCGGAAGGCGTCCATTTCTTCGGGCGGCACTTGCAGGCCCACCAGAATGCGGCCGACGTCGCCCCCCTGGTTGCGGTAATGGAACAGCGAGATATTCCAGTTCGGCGACATGCTGCCGAGGAAGCGCATCAGCACGCCAGGACGCTCGGGGAATTCGAAACGATACAGCAATTCGCCCTCGGCCAAGGCGCTGCGTCCACCCACCAGGTGGCGGATATGCAGCTTGGCCAGCTCGTCGTGGGTCAGGTCGAGCGTGCGGAAGTCGTTTTCTTCGAAGGTGCGCGCCAGCATGCCCGATTCATTGCGGTTGCTGATCTGCACGCCAACGAACACATGCGCCTTGCTCGAGTCGCTGATGCGGTAATTGAATTCCGTCACATTGCGGTTCGCCACCAGCCCACAGAAGCGTTTAAAACTGCCCCGCTGCTCGGGAATCGTCACGCCAAACACGGCTTCGCGCGATTCGCCCACTTCGGCGCGCTCGGCGACAAAGCGCAGGCGGTCGAAATTCATGTTGGCGCCACAGGCAATCGCCACCAGCGTCTCGCCCTTGACCGGGTTTTTCGACATGGCCGAGCGCTCGATATACGCCTTGGCGCCGGCCACGGCCAGCGCACCGGCCGGCTCCAGGATCGAGCGCGTATCCTGGAACACATCCTGGATGGCCGCACAAATGGCGTCGGTGTCGACAATCACGATCTCGTCGACTACTTCCTTGGCGATCCGGAACGTTTCCTCGCCCACCAGGCGAACCGCGGTGCCGTCCGAAAACAGGCCAACGTCGGTGAGCGTCACGCGGTGTCCCGCCTTCAGGCTGCGCGCCATGGCGTCCGAATCGACTGTTTGCACGCCGATGATCTTGATGTCCGGGCGAATGGCCTTGACGTAGGCGCCGATGCCCGAAATGAGGCCGCCGCCGCCAATGGCCACAAAAATGGCGTGGATCGGGCCGCCGTGCTGGCGCAAAATTTCCATGCCGATGGTGCCCTGGCCGGCGATGACGTCCGGGTCGTCGAACGGGTGCACGAAGGTGAGCTTCTGTTCCTGTTCGAGCGTGATGGCGTGATTGTAGGCGTCCGTGTACGACTCGCCGTGCAGCACGATTTCCACGGCATTGCCGCCATGCGCGCGTACCGCGGCAATTTTAAGCGGCGGCGTGGTGGTCGGCATCACGATCAGTGCGCGGCAACCGAGCCGGGCTGCCGACAGGGCCACGCCCTGCGCATGGTTGCCAGCCGATGCACAAATCACCCCGCGCGCCAGTTGCGACGCCGACAGGTGGGCCATCTTGTTGTAGGCGCCGCGCAGCTTGAAACTGAAGACGCTCTGCATGTCTTCGCGCTTGAAGTAAATTTTATTGTTGAAGCGCTGCGACAGGATCGGTGCCAGCTCGAGCGGCGTTTCGGTGGCCACGTCGTAGACGCGGGCAGTCAGGATTTTTTTGAGATAGTCGATCGTCATGGGGTCTGCAAAGTTGGGTCAGTCGATGGCCAGTTGCCTGGAGCCGGTTGACCTGCGTCCTTGCCGGCGGGTGGCCGGTGGGGCAGGTCGCTACGCGGCGCTGGATGGCAGGCTCGGCGTACCGTGTCGTTGCGATGGGTTTGGATCATTATAATTGAGGGCTCGTCCACCGTTGCCAAAGTCCTCATGATAGAAACTGCCGTCCTTTGGCTGCTGAAAGTAATTGCTGCACCCGCTGTCGGCCTGAGCTCGGTGTTCCTGATTGCCTTTGTTTCCGCTACCTTGTTGCCACTCGGCTCAGAGCCGGCCGTGTTTGCCGTCGTCAAGGCCAACCCCGCCCTGTTCTGGCCGGCGATCCTGGTCGCCACGCTGGGCAATACGCTCGGCGGCGCCTTCGACTATTTCCTCGGCTACCGCGCCAAGGTGGCGTTTGCCAAGGAGCGGTCCACGCGCTGGTTCGCATGGCTGGCCCATTACGGCCCCAAGACCATGCTGCTGTCCTGGGTTCCCGGCATCGGCGACCCATTGTGTACACTGGCGGGCTGGCTGCACCTGGCGTTCTGGCCCAGCGTGTTTTATATGGCCATCGGCAAATTCGCGCGCTACATCACCATGACGGTCCTGCTGCTCTACGTGCCGGATGGGTTCTGGCACCGCGTCGGCACGATGCTGAGCTGATAACTACCTTGAATCGAACATGATCGAACTGAAGTATTTTCCAAGCAATTTCTACAAAGTGCAGATGACGGAGCAGCCTTTGTCGTTCACGCGCAAATTTGTGTTCAATACCAATTTGCCGATGACGTCCGGGTGGGCCGACAAATCCGGCGCCACCTGGTGCGCGATGTACCAGAAAGACGGCGTGCTGACGTTCCGGGCCGGGGAGTGGACCTGTCCGATCGACGGCGAATCGGTGTGCACCCTGGTCGATGGCGCGGACGGCGCGGCGGTGTTTGCGGTCAGCGCGCATGGCAAGCTGCTGTTCGAGCATCGCTATACGTTCAAGAAATGGAAGAAGCTGGCGGATCCGGGATATGCGGCCTCCGATCGCCTGACCGACGATTTCTTTGCGTGGCTATGTGACATCTGGACCTCGAAGGCCCCGGTTCAGAACTGAACGCAGGACGGTACGACGTCAACGCGACAGGCCAGTCTGCCATTTTTTCTTTGCCGCGAGTCAAAAATTTGCAAACGGAATTTTTCTCAACGGCACTTTTAAGGCAGAAGCTGCTGTTGGCCAGATTTGCAAACTGAGCCTTGCCCCGACGTGGTGCAGCGCAATACGCTAGAATGACCCTCCCAGGGACAGTCCTTCCAGCCAAGCTCATCCATGAACGCCCCCGCCAATCTCCACGCCCTGCTTGCCGACGCACCCGACGGTTCCACGCCCGATCGCCTGCGCGAAATTCCGTATAACTACACGTCGTTTTCTGACCGGGAAATCGTCATCCGCCTGCTGGGCGAAGATGCATGGCACACCCTCGACACTTTGCGCGGCGCCCGTCAAACCGGACGCTCGGCACGCATGCTGTACGAAGTGCTGGGCGATATCTGGGCCGTGCGGCGCAATCCGTACTTGCAGGACGACATGCTGGACAACCCGAAACGGCGCCAGGAATTAATCGACGCGCTGCATCACCGCCTGGCTGAAGTGGAAAAACGCCGGGTCACCGTCGATGCAGCGGACGGCGACGACCCGCTCGTGTCTGCCACGCGCAGCAACAATGTGGCGACCTTGCTGGCCGCCGCTCGCCGTGCAGTCGATGATTTCGGCAATGAATTCCGCGCCACCTACGACCTGCGCAAGCGCGCGACGAAAGTGCTGGGGCGCTACACCGACAAGCAAAATATCCGCTTCGACGGCATGCACCGCATTTCGCACGTCACCGACGCCACCGACTGGCGCGTCGAATACCCGTTCCTGGTCCTGGTCCCCGACACCGAAGACGAAATGGCCGGCCTGGTCAAAGGCTGCATCGAACTTGGGCTGACCATCATCCCGCGCGGCGGCGGCACCGGTTACACGGGCGGCGCGATTCCGCTCACACCCATGTCGGCCGTCATCAACACCGAAAAACTGATCGATATCGGCGCCGTCGAAATGACCCGATTGCCAGGCCTCGAGCGCGATTACGCCACCATCTGGACCGGCGCCGGCGTGGTCACCAACCGCGTCTCGCAAGCGGCCGAGAAGGCCGGCTTCGTGTTCGCCGTCGATCCGACTTCGGCCCACGCTTCCTGCATCGGCGGCAATATCGCCATGAATGCGGGCGGCAAAAAAGCCGTTCTGTGGGGCACGGCGCTGGACAACCTGGCTTCCTGGAAAATGGTCGACCCGAACGGCGACTGGCTGGAAGTCACGCGCGTCGGCCACAATCTGTCGAAAATTCATGACGCACCGGACGCGACCTTCGAACTGGCCTGGACCCATCCGAACGCAAAAGGCGAAGCGAAGGAAGCGCCGTTCCGCAAGGAGACCCTGGTCATTGCCGGCAGCAAATTCCGCAAAGAGGGTCTCGGGAAGGACGTCACCGACAAGTTCCTGTCCGGCCTGCCCGGCATCCAGAAAGAAGGTACCGACGGCCTGATCACGTCCGGACGCTGGATTCTGCACAAGATGCCAAGTTTTACCCGCACCGTCTGCCTGGAATTCTTTGGCCAGGCGCGCGACGCCATTCCATCGATCGTCGAGATCAAGGATTACCTGGACGGCTTGCCAGCCAAGGGCGGCCCGGCATTCGCCACGCTGCGCCTGGCCGGCCTGGAACATCTGGATGAGCGCTACCTGCGTGCGGTAGGGTATTCAACCAAATCGAAACGCGGCGTGTTGCCAAAAATGGCGCTGTTTGGCGACATTGTCGGCGACGACGAAAACGCGGTCGCGCAAGCGGCCTCGGAAGTGGTGCGCATCGCCAACACGCGCGTGGGCGAAGGTTTTGTTGCCGTCAGCGCCGAAGCGCGTAAAAAATTCTGGCTCGACCGCGCCCGCACGGCGGCCATCGCCAAGCACACCAACGCCTTCAAAATCAATGAAGACGTGGTCATTCCGCTGAACCGCATGGGCGAGTACACGGACGGCATCGAGCGCATCAATATCGAGCTGTCGATCCGCAACAAGTTGCGCCTGGCCGATGAACTGCTCGACTACCTGGCCGCCGGCAATTTGCCCTTGACCGGCAGCGACGACACCGATAGCGACGACATCGCGTCCGGCGTCGGTCCCGAAGAAATGCTGGGCGACCGCGCCCGCGAAGCCAGCGCGCTGGTGACGCAAGTGCAAGGCCGCTGGCGCTGGCTGCTGGCCAACCTGGATTTGCCGGTCAGTGCCGCAAAAGTGGCGCTGGGCGAACACGGCATGCCCTTGTTCAATCACGGCCTCGATGAGCGCCTGCAGGCGCAGCCCGGCGCGACCCTGTTCGACGTGGTGCAAGACCGTACCGTGCGCGTGTCCTGGAAGCAGGAACTGCGCGCCCCGCTGCGCCAGATCTTCAGCGGCGCCGCCTTCCTGCCGATCCTCGACGCGGCCAGCGCCATGCACAAACGCATCCTGCGTTCGCGCGTGTTCGTGGCGCTGCACATGCACGCCGGCGACGGCAACGTCCACACCAACTTGCCGGTCAATTCGGACGACTACGGCATGCTGCAGGAAGCCCACCAGGCGGTCGAGCGCATCATGAAGCTGGCCCGTTCGCTCGATGGCGTCATTTCTGGCGAGCACGGTATCGGCATCACCAAGCTGGAGTTCCTGACCGCCGACGAAATTGCCGAGTTCCGCGACTACAAGATGCGCATCGACCCGGAAGGCCGTTTTAACAAGGGCAAACTGCTCAACATGCCGGGCGCCCCGGCCGATTTGCGCAATGCGTATACGCCGTCGTTCGGGCTGATGGGCCACGAATCGCTGATCATGCAGCAAAGCGATATCGGCGAAATTGCCACCAGCATCAAGGATTGCCTGCGTTGCGGCAAGTGTAAACCGGTCTGCACCACCCACGTCCCGCGCGCCAATCTGCTGTACTCGCCGCGCGACAAGATTCTGGCGACATCGGCCCTGATCGAAGCCTTCCTGTACGAAGAGCAAACCCGGCGCGGCATCTCGATTCGCCACTGGGAAGAGTTCGAGGACGTGTCGGATCACTGCACCGTCTGCCACAAGTGCGTCACGCCGTGCCCGGTGAACATCGACTTCGGCGACGTGTCGATGAATATGCGCAATTTGCTGCGCAAGATGAACAAGAAGAGTTTTAAGCCGGCGAACAAGGCCGCGATGTTCTTCCTGAATGCCACTGACCCGACCACCATCAATGCCACCCGCAAAGCCATGGTCGACTGGGGTTTCAAGGCCCAGCGCCTGGGCAATGGTTTGCTGAAACAATTTGCCAAGGTGCAGACCAAGGCGCCGCCGCCGACCACGGGCAAAGCCCCGGTACGCGAGCAGGTGATCCATTTTATTAACAAAAAAATGCCGGGCAATTTGCCCAAGAAAACAGCACGCGCGCTGCTCGACATCGAAGACGACAAGGTGATTCCGATCATCCGCGATCCGAAGGCGACCAACGCCGACACGGAAGCGGTGTTCTATTTCCCTGGCTGCGGTTCGGAACGCCTGTTTTCGCAGGTGGGCTTGGCCACGCAAGCGATGTTGTGGGAAGTGGGCGTGCAAACGGTGTTGCCGCCAGGTTACCTGTGCTGCGGCTATCCGCAGCGCGGCGCCGGCCAGTTCGACAAGGCCGACAAGATGATGACGGATAACCGGGTGCTGTTCCACAGGATGGCAAATACCCTCAACTACCTTGACATCAAGACCGTGCTGGTCTCGTGCGGCACCTGTTATGACCAGCTGGCAACGTACCAGTTCGACAAAATTTTCCCGGGTTGCCGCATCATGGACATCCACGAATACTTGTTGGAAAAAGGCGTGAAACTCGAAGGCGTGAATGGCACCCGCTATATGTACCACGAGCCATGTCACAACCCGATGAAGCTGCAGGATTCGGTGAAAACCGTGAACGCTCTGGTTGCCACAGTCGACAATGTGAAGATCGAGAAAAACGAACGTTGCTGCGGCGAATCGGGCACCTTCGGCATCTCGCGCCCGGATATCGCCACGCAGGTGCGCTTCCGCAAGGAGGACGAGATGGAGAAGGGCGCCGACAAACTGCGCGCTGACGGTTTTACGGGCGACATCAAGGTGCTGACCAGCTGCCCATCGTGCCTGCAGGGCCTGTCGCGCTACAACGATGATTCGGGTACCACCGCCGACTACATCGTGGTGGAAATTGCGCGCCATCTGCTGGGCGAAAACTGGTTGCCGGAATACGTGGCACGCGCCAACCAGGGCGGCATCGAACGGGTGCTCGTATGACCGCGCAGCAAGGGTGCGAGTTGTGCCTGCCGCAAGCCGCGCCGGTGTGGACCAATGGCCAGTTCAGCGTGATCCTGGTTGACGATGCCAACTACCCCGGTTTTTGCCGGGTGATCTGGCATGACCACATCAAGGAGATGAGCGGCTTGCGCGGCGCCGAGCGCGCGGCCCTCATGGACGCCGTCAACCAGGTCGAGCTGGCACAGATCGAGGTGCTGCATCCCGAGAAGATCAACCTGGCCAGCCTGGGCAATGTGGTACCGCACCTGCACTGGCACGTGATCCCGCGCTTCCTCGACGACGCGCACTTTCCCAGCCCGGTCTGGGCGGGCGCAGTGCGCGCGACCGATCCGGCTATACTGGCGGCGCGCCGCGCGCTGCTGCCGCAATTGATTGCCGCCATCGTGCGGCGGCTTACCTGATAAAGAATCCCATGATTATCCCGACTGAACTGACCGTCCGCCAGCAATCGAAAGTCCTCGACATCACCTTCGAAGATGGCGCTGCCTTTTCTTTGCCATTTGAATATCTGCGTGTGTACTCGCCTTCGGCAGCCGTCACCGGCCACAGCCCGGGCCAGGAAGTGCTGCAACTTGGCAAGCGCGATGTCGGCATCACGGAGCTGGCGCCGGTCGGCAATTACGCCGTCAAGCCGACCTTCACCGACGGCCACGAAAGCGGCCTGTACACCTGGGATTACTTGTACAAGCTCGGGCGCGAACAGGAAGCCCTGTGGGCCGATTACCTGGCACGCCTGCACATTGCCGGTTTTGCCGGCGACAGCGGCCGCATTGCCGGCACCATCACCCGCGGCGCGGCGGCAGCGGCCGATCTCGGGCTGAAAAGCGGCCCGATCGCACGCAGCAGCGGCGGCGGCTGTGGCCACAAGCATTAATATTTTCCTGCGTAACACTTCTTTTGACTTTCCGTAACGCGTTTGCATCGACCTAGTATGCGTGTCATGATCAAAATGACACCGGGCGTTTGCCCGATGCATTTGAACAGGGGAGAGACACATGAGCGTACGCATGATTATATTGTTGGGTATTTTTGTCTGGGCCCCGATGATGGCCTTCCTGGGGTGGAAGTATCTGCAAACCTTCAACGCGGGCTCGACCAGGCGGCGGGTGCGCCGGCCAATGGTCGGCGAGGTTGACAAGCACGCTATCCCGGATGACTCGCGCAGGCGTGTCTACCGCCGCAACTGAGTGGCAACGCATTGAAAATTCAGCCGCCGCGTGCGTCCGTGATTCCCTGGTTGACGCTTGTATAATGAAGGCAGATCAACCCGGCGAAGCGCTATGACCAATAACACCACCCATTTCGGCTACAAAACGGTTTCCGAGGACGACAAGGTCCACGAAGTCGCGAAGGTTTTCCATTCGGTCGCATCCAAATACGACGTGATGAACGACCTCATGTCAGGCGGCCTGCACCGCATCTGGAAAACCTTCACCATCGCCCAGGCCGGTGTGCGTCCGGGCTTCAAGGTGCTCGATATCGCCGGGGGTACGGGCGACCTGTCCAAAGCGTTTGCCAAACAGGCTGGCAAGAGTGGCGAAGTCTGGCTTACCGACATCAACGAATCGATGCTGCGGGTCGGCCGCGACCGCTTGCTCAATGCCGGCATGATCATTCCCACCATGTTGTGCGACGCGGAAAAGCTGCCGTTCCCGGACAATTATTTTGATCGCGTCAGCGTGGCCTTTGGCCTGCGCAATATGACCCATAAAGACCAGGCGCTGGCCGAAATGCGCCGCGTGCTGAAACCCGGTGGCAAGCTGCTGGTGCTGGAATTTTCCAAGGTCGCCGCGCCACTGCAAAAACCATATGACCTGTACTCGTTCTCGGTGCTGCCGTGGCTGGGCCAGAAAATTGCCGGCGACGCCGAAAGCTACCGCTATCTGGCCGAATCGATCCGCATGCATCCCGACCAGGAAACCCTGAAGACGATGATGGAAACGGCCGGGCTGGAAGGCGTCAAATACTTCAATTTGACGGCTGGCGTTGCCGCACTGCACACCGGCATCAAATATTAGTTTGAAGAGGTAAAGCATGAAAAAGTTTTTGATTGGTATGACACTGGCCGTGGCAGCACTTTCCATGGTCGGTGAATCGATCGCCCGCCCGATGGGTGGCGGCCGCTCGATCGGGCGCCAGTCGTCGTCGGTGAGCCGCATGAACGCCCCCGCACCAGCGCCGCGGCCGGCACCCGCGCAAGCCAATCGTCCGGCCGCGCCGGTCGCTGGCGCCCCGGCCACGCCAGTCAAACAGCCGAGCCGGTTTGGCGGCTTGCTCGGTGGCGCACTGCTCGGCCTGGGCGTGGGCGCGCTGCTGTCGCACTTTGGCATGGGCGCCGGTCTGGCCAGTGCGCTCGGTTCGATCATCCCGGTCATCCTGCTGGGCCTGGCGGCGTTCTTCCTGTACCGCTGGTTCCGTCGCCGCAACGCGCCGGCCAGCGCGCCATTCCAGGGGTTTAACAGCAATCCGCTGCCGGCTGGCGGCGCGCCGGAAATCGGTTCGCGGATGGACCAACCCTACCAGCCGCAGCAGCCAGCGGCCGGCGGCTTCGATACGCCGGCGCCGGCGCCGCATGTGCAATGGGGTGTGCCCGCCGATTTCGACAGCGACAGTTTCCTGCGCACTGCCAAAACATCCTTCGTCCGCCTGCAAGCGGCCTGGGACAGGGGCGATGTCGCCGACCTGAACCAGTTCACGACGCCGGAAGTATTTGCCGAACTCAAAATGCAGATCCAGGAACGGGGCGTCCAGAAAGATTTCACCGATGTGGTGTCGATCGACGCGCAGGTGCTGGGTATCGAGACGGTGAACAACGAGTACATGGTCAGCGTGCAATTTAACGGCATGATCAAGCCGGCGGCGGATGCGCTGGCCGAGCCGTTCGCCGAAGTGTGGAACATGAGCAAACCAGTCAATGGCAGCAGCGGCTGGGTCTTGGCGGGCATTCAGCAACTGCCACAATAAGTTCCTTGCCGCACGGTGCAAGTGCTGCAAGCTGGTAAGATCATAGCCGCCCGCAATCGCTGGGCGGCTTTTTTTTTGAGACGCAAAACCATGTCATCGACTCCCTCGCCAAGCTCCCTGTTTCCGCCACGCCTGATCATGCCGGTGGTAGCGGCCATTAACCATTTGCTGGCCCAGGAAGCATGGGCGCGCGTCACGCTGGGCCTGCACGCCGGCAAGGAAGCGCTGATCGACACGGGTGCGGTGCAACTGCGCATGCGCGTGACGCGCGACGGCATGGTCGAGCCCGGCAGCGACGAAACGCCGGCCACGGTCACCATCCGCGTCAAGCTGTCCGACCTGCCGCTGATCCTGCAAAACCGCGAACGCGCTTTTTCGTACGTGAAAATCGAAGGCGACGCCGAGTTCGCCAACACGATCTCGCAGCTGTCGAAAGGCTTGCGCTGGGAAGCCGAGCACGATCTGGAAAAACTGTTCGGCCCGATTGCCGCCACGCGCCTGGCTGAAGGGGCGCGCACGGCGGCCACTGGCGTCGCCGCCACCGGCAAAAAATTCGCCGAGAACGTCGCTGAATACCTGCTCGAAGAACGCGCTGTGCTGATCCGCCCGAGCCAGGTCAGCGACATGGCCGACGATATTACCCGCTTGCGCGACGACGTCGAACGCGCCGCCAAGCGCTTGGAAAAACTTGAGGCAAGGCTGGCGCTGCGCAGCGTCAGCCCGCCCACCCGCAACCTGGATAGCTGATGATATTGAAATTCCTGCGCCTGTTTAAAATCCTGCGCGTTGCAACGCGCTATGGCCTCGACGAAATCGTCATTTCCGGACTGAACGTTCCCCGCACCGCCAGGCTGATCGACCGCGTCGTGTTCTGGCGCGATATCTCCGCGCCACGCGGCGTGCGCCTGCGCATGGCGCTGGAAGAGCTGGGCCCGATTTTCGTGAAATTCGGCCAGGTATTGTCGACCCGGCGCGACCTGATGCCACCCGACATCGCCGACGAACTGGCCGCGCTGCAGGACCGCGTGCCGCCGTTCGACTCCGACCTGGCCATCGCCCAGATCACGCTGGCCCTTGGCGCCCACCCGAACGAACTATTCGCCAGCTTCGACCGCGTGCCGGTCGCGTCCGCGTCGATCGCCCAGGTCCACTTTGCCGTCCTGCGTGACGGCAAGGAAGTCGCCGTCAAGGTGCAGCGGCCCGGCATGAAGAAAGCGGTCGATGAAGATGTGGCGCTGATGGGTGTCGCGGCGAATCTGGTCGAACGCCTGTGGCCGGAAAGCCGCCGCCTGAAACCGCGCGAAGTGGTGGGCGAGTTCGACAAGTATCTGCACGACGAGCTGGACTTGATGCGCGAAGCCTCCAACGCCAGCCAGCTGCGTCGCAATTTCTCGAATTCGACCTTGCTGATGGTGCCGGAAATGTACTGGGACTATTGTTCCAGCAGCGTTATCGTGATGGAGCGCATGCACGGCATTCCGGTGTCGCAAACCGAGCGCCTGGTGGCCGCTGGCGTGGACATGAAAAAACTCTCCAGCGATGGCGTGGAAATTTTCTTCACGCAGGTGTTTCGAGATGGTTTTTTTCACGCTGACATGCACCCGGGGAACATCCTGGTATCGATCGCGCCGGACAGCTTCGGCCGCTACATCGCGCTCGATTTCGGCATCATGGGCACGCTGAATGACTACGATAAAGATTACCTGTCGCAAAATTTCCTGGCCTTCTTCCGGCGCGACTACAAGCGTGTTGCCGAAGCCCACATCGAATCTGGCTGGGCACCGAAGTCGACCCGCGTCGATGAGCTGGAAGCGGCCGTGCGCGCGTGCTGCGAACCGATTTTCGACCGGCCGCTGAAAGATATTTCGTTCGGTCAAATCTTGTTGCGCCTGTTCCAGACCTCGCGCCGCTTTAACGTGGAAGTGCAACCGCAACTGGTGCTGCTGCAAAAAACCTTGCTCAACATCGAAGGTCTGGGCCGTCAGCTCGACCCTGAACTCGACCTGTGGAAAACCGCGAAACCCTATCTCGAGCGCTGGATGGGCGAGCAGGTCGGCTGGCGCGGCATGCTGGAGCGTTTCAAGGCCGAAGCGCCACGCTACGCCCAGATCCTCCCGCAACTGCCGCGCCTGGTCCACCAGGCCCTGGAAAAATCCGCTGACACCCATGAGCACGACCGCGCGCTGGTCCATATCCTGCAAGCGGAATTGCGCCGCACCAATCGTCTGCTGGCGTTTGTCGCCGGCATCGTGGGCGTGACGGCGGTGACCGTGCTGGCGATTCAGGTCTACCTCCACTTCCCTGGCTGGCAATAAGCCATGGCGGACTTCGCCAGCCGCGATCCGCTCAGCCCGGGCTTCTGGGATGAGCGCTTCGCGCAAGGTTTCACGCCCTGGGACCGGGGCGGCGTGCCGGAACAATTGCGCGTATTCATCGCGGCATCAGCGCCATTGGCGACCTTGATCCCGGGTTGCGGCACCGGCTATGAACTGGCCGCGTTTTGCGGCGCCGGCTGGGATGCCACGGCAATTGACTTTGCACCAGTGGCGGTGGCCAATGCACAAGCGGCGTTGGGACCGTGGGCAGCGCGCGTGGTCGAAGCGGATTTTTTCACCTACGCACCGAACGGGCCGCTCGACCTGATCTACGAACGGGCTTTTCTGTGCGCCATGCCGCGCTTGACGTGGCCGCAGGTCGCGGCGCGCTGGGCGGCCTTGCTGGCGCCGGGCGCGCTGCTGGCAGGCTATTTCTTCTTTGATGATGGGGGCAAGGGCCCGCCGTTCGGCATCGACCGCGTCACGCTCAATGGCTTGTTGACGCCGTATTTCGACTGTACCGAGGATGTGCCCGTGGCCGATTCGATTCCCGTGTTCCGGGGCCGGGAACGCTGGATGGTGTGGCGCCGACGCCAAGGTCCTTGCGTGCCGCATGTAGGCTGACTCCGACTTGACGGTGATCCGTGCGCTGATGCGTCTGACATCAAAGCGTCGGTACACTGGCCCTATGCAGTCAGCGGACTGCCCGCCACATTCAACCAATATCAGGAGATTTCCATGCGTAAATCCATCATCGCAGCAACTATTCTTGCAGCCGCGTCGAGCTTCGCGGTCGCCCAGACCACCAGCCCGACCACCAACGGCGGCGTAGTCAATGAAGGCGCTGCATCGACCAGCGGCACCATGGACGCTAGCAACGCGAAACCGGCCAAGCAGACGGGCAAGCACATGAAGTCCTCATCGAAAAAGTCGGACAAATCGACGATGTCGTCTGGCTCGTCGGGCGCCGCGGGCACCACCGGCACCACCGGCACCACCGGCACCACCGCGGCCGGCACCCCCGATCAGACCACGTCGGGCGCCACCCAGCCTGCTGGCGACCCCAGCATGAAGCGTTAATTACACAGGTTTCGTCTCCGGTCCGCCGGAGCCAGCCAGCGTCTGCTTGAACAGCAGGGGCTGGTTTTTTTATTGCCCGCAACGCATCCGCATGGCGCAGGAGAGACCGATACCTTTGACGCCATGACGAACTGCCGTAGACTCCGCCTCCAATATTGTCTTTGCAAGGATCCGTCGTGCCAGAATCATTTACGCAGCTGGAAAAAGACGCGGTCTACCGCGCCATCGCCCAGCGCCGCGATATCCGCCACTTTATCCCAGGCAAAATCGATGCTGACGTGTTGAACCGCCTGCTGCAGGCGGCGCACCAGGCACCCAGTGTCGGTTTCATGCAACCGTGGCGCTTCGTGCGCATCGTGAACCCTGACGTGCGCCAGGCGATCGTCGACCTGGTGGAAGTTGAGCGCGAACACACCGCAGCGGAACTGGGCGAGCGCGGCGCCGAATTCATGCGCCTGAAGGTGGAGGGACTGCGCGAATGCAGTGAAGTGTTCGTGGTGGCACTGATGGACGGGCGCGAAGCGCATATTTTCGGCCGCCGCACCTTGCCGGAAATGGATCTCGCCTCGGTGGCATGCGCGATCCAGAACATGTGGCTGGCATCGCGCGCCGAAGGCCTGGGCATGGGCTGGGTGTCGCTGTTCGATCCGGAGAAACTGGCAGCCTTGCTGGGGATGCCGGCGGGCGCGAAACCGGTAGCGGTGCTGTGCCTCGGCCACGTCGCTGCGTTTTATCCCAGGCCGATGCTGGAAATGGAAGGCTGGGAGCAGCGCGGCGACCTGGCGCGCATGGTCTTCACCGACGCCTGGCCTGCCGCGCTGTAATGCGTCAGCCTTCCGGGCCGCCGCCGCCCGGAGGGCCGCCGGGCCCGCCGCCCGGCGGCCCGCCTTCGCCACGGCCGCGAAAGCGCATGCCTTCGCCTTCCTGTGACGCCTTGCTGGTCGCGCCGCCAAACCGGTACGACAGCCCGACATAAAACACCCGGCCATCGAATTTGCGCGTGCTGGTTTCTTGCAGCGTGACGGAGTCGACCACGGTTTCCATCTTGTTGCTGTTGAACACGTCGGTGACATTGGCCACGAGTGTCAGCTCTGGCGTCAGGACGTGGCGCAGGCTGACATTCAGGGTCCGGTTCGGCGAGCGGTATCCCTGGCCCGACAGCTGCTTGCCCATCATCTGCAAGGCCAGTTGCACCTGCGTGGCCTGGTTAAACGCAATATTCAGGCGCGCGCGGCCACTCAGCGAATTGGCAGTGCGGGTGGTGAAGACGCCGTTCGTATCCTGCGATCGCTGGGTGCTGCGCGCCAGGTTGCCGCTGGTGTTGATCGTCAGCCATGGCGCCACCTTGCCGTTTACGGTGAACTCGAGGCCGCCCGCGTTGCTGCCCTGGCCATTCTGGCGCGTGGTCAGCAGCACATTGTCGGCGATGAAATAACGGTAGTCGACGATGGCGTCCTTGTCGCGCCGGTAGTAGCCGCGCAGGTTGGTTTCCAGGCCGGCCAGTTTGGTTTCGTAGCCCACTTCGACCGAATCGGTTTGCGTAGGTTTCAGTTTCGGATTGCCGGAGAAAACATTGAATTCGTCGCGGTAGATCACGTAGGGGTTCAGGTCATTCGCGTTCGGGCGGCGCAGGCGGTGCGCGTAACTGAAACGCAGGTTCGACTCGTCGCTGACTTTATAGGTGGCAAACGCGCTCGGCATGAAATTGACGTAGCTGTTTTTCGCTTCGACGTTGCCGGTGAGCTGGTGGATGTCGAGGTCGGTGTACTCGGTGCGCAGGCCGACCAGCGCGCCCCAGCGTTCGTTCAGTTTGATCTGGTACGAGCCGTACAGCGCCGCCACGTTTTCTTCCATGTCGTAAGCATTGCTGCGCTGCGCGTTGCGCGTCGGCGCCAGCGTTACCAGGTCGAGATCGTTGTAGACGGTGTCGACATCGCTCTTGTTGGTGGCAATCTTGTAGCCCAGCTTGGCGGTGCCGCCGCCCAGCGGCCGCTCGTAATCGCCCGTGAAATCGACGATGTGGTTGCTGTTGGCGCTGTGCTGCGCGGCGATGCTGTTGCCGCGGTTGCCGACACCAGCGCCAACCAGATAGGTGTTGGCGTAGTCGCTGTCGCTGGTGTTGTTGGTGGCCGAGACGCGCAGGTCGATTTTCAATGTTTCGCCGGGCAGCGCGCCCTTGTGGTCGTAGCGCGCGCCCCAGGCGTAGTTCTTGCTGTCGCCTTCGCGCCGGGTGCTGCGCGTGTAGTCGCCGATGGTGGTGCCGGCAGCGTCGTCGTTGGTGTAGCGGTCGAGCGAACGCTGGTCGTTGCCGCGGCCGTTGTAGTTCAGGCTGGCGGCCAGGGTGTCGGTCGCGTTCAGGTTGTAGTTGACGGTGCCGTTCGCGCCCACCGAATCGTTCAGGCCGGTGGCGCGCGATTGCTGGGTGCTGTGCAGCATGGCGCCGCTCACCGGGTCGAGCGTTTCTCGGTCCAGCTCGCCCGTGGAATTGCGGCCGTCGTGGCGCACGTTCAGGCCGCCCTGGAAGCCCCAGGCGCCCTGGTTGTAGTTGCCCGACGCGGCGCTGTTGTAGCGCCCGGCGGTGCCTGCGTTGGCGTTGACAGTGGCAAAGCCGCCCGCTTTGCGGTTGCGCCGCATGACCAGGTTCAGGATCGGGCCGCCGCCGGCTTCATTGCCGAACTGGGCGCCCGGGTTGTTGATCACTTCCACCGATTCGATGTCGTCGGCAGCCATGGCGTTGAGCGACGCGCCGCGATTGTCCCCTTGCATCATGGCCGACGGCTTGCCGTCGACCAGGATCTGCACATTGCTGCTGCCGCGCAGGGTGACCGTGCCGTCCGGATCAACATTGACCGACGGGACATTGTTCAGCGCGTCCGACGCGGTGCCATTGGTGCTGGAGATATCGGACTTGACGTCGTAGACCTGGCGGTCGATGCGGTTGGTGGGGCGCTCGGCCACCACGTTGACGGCGGGAACAGGGCGGTCGGCCGTCACAGTGACGGCCGGAATTGCCGGCGCGGTTTTCACGGGGGCGCTTGTATCAGTCGTACTGCTTGCAGCTTGTGCGAAAGCATCGTTCTGCAGCAAAACCGTTCCGGTCAGGCAGCAGGTCAAAAGAATTTTTTGCATGGCGTTTCAAGGTGGGCTGGTCGGGGCCAGCCGTGGGTCGGAAGATTCCGCACAATTGTAGCTTGATGGAAAATGTGAAACGTTTTCATTTTCAAAGATTTACACCGCAAACAAGCCGGGCTGTTGTTTTGCAACGGTCGCGTATGATTAATAATATAATCGTCATACGATCAAACCAGACTCAGCAATGTTCTATTCTTTGACCCGCCTGTTCAATGACCAGGCCGACCAGCACCTGCGCGCCAGGCTGCGCACGCTGTACGCTCTCCTGCTTGCGGCCAACCTGGGCGCGTGGGCCTGGGCGTTCGCCGTTTTTCGCGACCATCCGGCCTTGCTCGCCTCCAGCCTGCTGGCCTGGACCCTGGGCCTGCGCCATGCCATCGACGCCGATCACATCGCCGCCATCGACACCGTCACCCGCAAGCTGGTGCAAGAGGGCAAGCAGCCGATTGCCACCGGCTTCTTTTTTGCGCTGGGCCATTCCACAGTCGTGACGCTGATCGCGCTGGCCGTCGGTGTGGCAGCGGCCGCACTGTCGGCGCATTTCGGGGCAATGCAGAATGTTGGGAGCGTGGTCGGCACGGTCGTTTCGGCGTCTTACCTGCTCCTGCTGGCGCTGTTCAACCTGGCCATCCTGGTGCCGGCGGTGCGCAATTTCCGGGCAGTCCAGCGGGGTGGCGCCTTGCACGCCACCGACCTCGACCTGCTCGGCGGCGGACTGGTGTCCCGGCTGTGCCGCCCCCTGTTCCGCCTGGCCTCGCGCAGCTGGCACATGTATCCTGCCGGCTTTCTGTTCGGGCTCGGCTTCGACACTGCCAGCGAAGTGGCCCTGTTCGCCCTGGCGGCGCTGCAACTGGCGCAAGGCGCGCCGTTGTGGTCGGTGATGGTGTTTCCGGCCCTGTTCGCGGCGGGCATGGCGCTGGTCGACACGCTCGACGGCAACCTGATGATGACGGCATCGGGCTGGGCCCAGCGCCGGCCCATTCGCAAGCTGTTCTACAACCTGACCATTACGCTGGTGTCGGTGCTGGTCGCGTCCGGTGTCGCCGCCGTCGAAATCCTGGGCCTGGTGCGCGAGCGCATGGCCCTGACCGGCTGGTTCTGGGTACAGGTCGGCGCGCTCAACGACCACTTTGGTACCCTCGGCTATGTGATCGTCGCGCTGTTCACGGGGACCTGGCTGGTGGCGCTGGCGGTCTATCGCGTCAAGCGCTACGACCGCATTGAGGTCGTCGTTACACCGGGCGGAGCAACGGCGCGCACGACATGATTATCCTTGCCAGCCCATGGGTTCATCCCTAGAATACGAGCCTTGCAACACGTTTCAGGTCCTGCCGGCGCAATCCGGTGGGTTAATTGGGAAGCCGGTCAGTTTGTTTGTCGAACGATTCCGGCACTGCCCCCGCAACGGTATGTGAAGAACAGGACCGCAATACGCCACTGTGCATCAGCATGGGAAGGCGCGGTCCGGGAACGCCGAATCTGGCGCGCCGCTCACGAGTCCGGAGACCAGCCTGAAATTGTATAAAACGTTTGATCCGCGGTGGGCGGTCAGGTGGTTTGCTGCGGTTTCGTTGCGTCTGCACCCATCTGTTGTTCCGTCCTCCGTCGATCGATCCTTGCCGGCCGCCTGTGCGCTGCCGGCGGAAGTCAACGGAAAGACACCATGTCACACGCTCCCATCGTCATCGACCACGCCGCTGCGCCAACCCGCGTTGCCACCGCATCCACTCTGAAAGCTGCCTTGCTCACCAGCGCGCTGGCGCTGGTCCTGTTGTACGGCATGGGCTTCGCACCGATGACAGCGCTGCACAATGCCGCGCACGACAGCCGCCACTCGGCGGGCTTTCCTTGTCACTGACGGCGGGCGTGGCCGGGCGCAATGCGCGCAGCCCGTTCAACCGGATTGTCAGCACGGCGGTGGCGGCAGGTTTGCTCGCTGGCCTGGCGCTGACAGTGGTGCAAAGGATGCAGGTGACGCCGCTCATCGCACAGGCCGAAACGTATGAAGATGCCAGGCCGGTCGCTGCTGTCCATTCGCACGAACCTGCGCACCAACACGAGCACGCAGCCTGGAAGCCTGAAAACGGCGTCGAGCGCACCTTGTTCACGGTGCTGGCCAATACCACCATGGGCGTCGGGTACGGCTTGCTGCTGTGCGCCGCCATGCTGGTGCGCGGCGGCCGCCCGACGTGGCGCCAAGGCTTGATCTGGAGCGCCGCCTGCTACGTGGTGTTTTTTGCGGCACCAATGCTCGGCCTGCCGCCCGAACTGCCGGGCACCGCGGCCGCGCCGGTGGCAGAACGCCAGTTGTGGTGGTCGCTGACCGCCTTGTCCACGGCCGGCGGCATTGCGCTGCTTGCCTTTGGCCGCAAGGGCATGTACGCGCTGGCCGGCCTGATCCTGCTGGCCGCGCCGCACCTGGCCGGCGCGCCGCAACCGCTGGTGCACGCCAGTGTCGCGCCGCCTGAACTGGCGCACGCCTTTGTCGTTGCCAGCGCACTGGCCAATGCCGCCTTCTGGCTGGTGCTCGGTAGCGCCGTCGCCTTCTTCTTCAAGAAATTCGAGTAGCGTCATGCGTACCCACAACCGCCACGTCTTTATGTGCGTGGGCCCGCGCTGTACCGAAGACGGTACGCGCGCCCAGGCCATGTTTGAATACATGGGCACAAAAATCGATGCCCAGCCCGAGCTGCGCGTAAAACGCACACGCACCCACTGCATGGTCGCGTGCCGCACCGAGGGGCCGCTGATGGTAGTCTACCCGGAAGGCACCTGGTACCAGCGCCTCGACGAAGCGGCCATCGACCGCATCATCGACGTGCACCTGGTGGGCGGCGCAGAAGTGAAGGACCTGGTCTTCCACCGCCTCGGTACGGGTGACACGGAGCCGCAGGATGGCTGACGCAGCACAGCTGGTTTTAATGAGCCACGCATCGAACGACTTGACGGTACTGCATCACGCGCTGGCGCAATTGCCACCCGCTCTGCGTGCAGTCGAAGGCGTCAATTTGCAGGCGGTGACGGACATGGATGCGGTGCTGGCAGGGCCACTGGCCAGCGCGCGCATCGTGATCCTGCGCGTGCTGGGCCGCCTTGGCAGCGTGCCCGGCGTGACCGACCTGGTGGCGCACGCGCGCCGCACCGGTGCGCACCTGATCGCCATCAGCGGCACCGGCGAAGCCGACCCGGAGCTGGCCGCCATATCGACCGTCACGCCAGCGGTACTGAGCCAGTGTATCGAGTACTTCCAGGCGGGCGGCAGCACCAACCTGGCGCAGCTGCTGCGCTATCTGTCCGATCATTTGTTGATGACCGGCTTCGGCTACGCGCCGGCGCAGCGCTTGCCCGAGCACGGCATCTACCACCCCGATCTGGCGCCAGACGCCGGCGTGGCCGACTGGCTGGCGCTGGTTGATCCGGCCAGGCCGAGCGCCGGCATCGTGTTCTACCGCGCCCACTGGATGAGCGGGAACACGCGCTTCATCGACGCCTTGTTGGATGCGCTGGAGCAGCGCGGCATGAATGTACTGCCGGTGTTTACGGCCTCCCTGCGCAGCGGCGACGGCGAATTGCCATCGGCCTTGCGCTATTTCCGCGACGCTGGCGTTGATGTGCTGATCAACACGACGTCGTTCGCGATGGGCGAAATCACGCCCGGCGGCGCCACGCCGGCCGGCTGGTCGGTCAGCGTGCTGGAAACCCTGAACGTGCCGGTGCTGCAGGCGATCACCAGCGGCATGACGCTGGCGCAGTGGACGCAGTCGGCGCGCGGCCTCAATCCGCTCGACGCGGCCATGAACGTGGTGCTGCCGGAGTTCGACGGCCGCATCATCACGGTCCCGGTGTCGTTCAAGGCGCGCGCGGCGGGCATGCCGAGCGAAGTGATCGAATACGAACCGGTGCATGAGCGGGTGGCGCGCGTGGCCGGCATCGCGGCGCGCTTCGCACGCTTGCGCTTTGTGCCGAATGCGCAGAAGCGGGTCGCCTTCATGTTCACCAATTCGAGCAGCAAGGCCGCGCAGATCGGCAATGCGGTGGGCCTGGATGCTCCGGCCTCGCTGATGCGCATCCTCGACGCCATGCGCCTGGCCGGCTATGACGTCGGCACGCTGCCGGAGAGTGGCACCGCGCTGATCCACCAGCTGGTGGCGCGCTGTTCCTACGACGAGATCTACCTCACCGGCGAACAGTTGGCCAATGCCGCCGGCCGTGTGCCGGCCGCGCAGTACGCCAGCTGGTTCGCCGAACTGCCGCAGGACATGCAGGCGCGCATGGTCGCGCAGTGGGGCGCAGCGCCAGGCGTGGCCTACCTGCACGACGATCACCTGGCGCTGGCCGGCCTCGAACTGGGCAACACCTTCATTGCCCTGCAGCCGCCGCGCGGCTACGGCATGGATCCGGACGCGATCTACCACCAGCCCGACCTGCCACCGACGCACCATTACTATGCCCTGTACCGCTGGCTGCGCGACGTATGGGGCGCAGACGCCATCGTCCACGTCGGCAAGCACGGCACCATGGAGTGGCTGCCGGGGAAGGGCGTCGGCCTGTCCGAACACTGCTTCCCGGATGCCCTGCTGGGCGACCTGCCGCTGTTCTACCCGTTTATTATTAACGATCCGGGCGAAGGCTCGCAGGCCAAGCGGCGCGCGCACGCGGTCGTGGTCGACCACCTGACGCCGCCGATGACCACCGCCGATACCTACGGCGCGCTGGCCCAGCTGACCCAGCTGGTGGACGAGTACTACCAGGTCGAAGTGCTCGATCCATCGAAACTGCCGCTGTTGCAGCAGCAGATCTGGGAACTGGTCAAGCAGACCAACCTCAATGCGGATTTGCAGGCGCGACTGCTGCACCACGACCATGACCATGATCATGGCCACGACCATCATCACCACGATCACGATCACGATCACGACCACGACCATGAGGACGGCTTGCCGTCCGCGTTGGCGGAGTTGAAGGGCTCGGACGTGGCGCATCTGATCGAAGACCTGGACGGCTACCTGTGCGAACTCGGTTCGGCGCAAATTCGCGACGGCCTGCACATCCTCGGGCGCGGTCCGGATGCGCAGCAGCTGCCCGACATGCTGGTGTCGCTCACGCGCTTGCCCAACCTCGACATTCCTGGTCTGCAGGACGCGGTTGCTGCCCTGTTTGGCCTGGAGATGACGATGCTGCTCGAGCACAAGGGGCGCCGCATCAACGTCACACCCGCGTTGGCGCGGGTCGCGCACAAGGCGATCGTCACGCGCGCCGATGCGCTCGAAGGGATCGATTCCCTGTGCCTGGCCCTGTACGTCCAGCTGCGCGAGCATGCCTATGCGGACGGCGCGATCGACGCCGTGCTTGATCGCGTCTTCGGCCAGCTCGATGTGGCGGCGCCGTTGCTGCAGCCGGCGCAGCGCAGCACGTCGCCGCTGTTGAAACAGATGGGCAAGGCGCGTGTGACGGCGCCACGCGCTGTGCCGGCTGCGCCGAAAGCGCCGCCGGGTTTTGACGCATTGCGCCGCATCCTGCGCTTTGCCTGCACGGAGCTGGTGCCCAAACTGGCGCGCGCCACCGACGAAATCGACAACCTGCTGCACGGCCTGAACGGTGGCTATGTACCGGCCGGCCCGAGCGGCTCACCCAGCCGCGGCATGGCGCACATCCTGCCGACCGGCCGCAATTTTTATTCGGTTGACCCGCGCAGCGTGCCGTCCCAATCGGCCTGGCGCGTCGGCCTGCAGCTTGCCCACGAAGTGCTGAACCGCCACCACCTTGAAACTGGCGCGTATCCGGAGAGTGTCGCCATCAGCATCTGGGGCACCAGCGCCATGCGGACCCACGGCGACGACGTGGCGCAAATCCTGGCGCTGCTGGGCGTGCGCCCGGTCTGGCGCCTGGAAAGCCGGCAGGTGAGCGGCATCGAAGTGATCCCGCTGGCCGAACTGAAACGCCCGCGCATTGATGTCACCACCCGCATCAGCGGTTTTTTTCGCGACGCGTTCCCGCAGCTGATCGACCTGATCGACGAAGCGGTGAACACCGTCATCGCGCTCGACGAGGGGCCGGAAGACAACTACGTGCGCAAGCACTACCTGAAGGAGCTGGAGGACTGGCTGGGGCAGGGCGTGCAGCCGGACGAGGCGAAACAACGCGCCGCGTACCGCGTGTTCGGCGCCAAGCCGGGCAGCTACGGCGCCGGCATCCTGCCGCTGATCCAGCATAAAAACTGGGAAACTGACGCCGACTTTGCCGAAGCGTATGTCAACTGGGGCGGTTACGCCTATGCGCGCGGCGCGCAGGGAAGCGACCAGCGCGACGCCTTCCGGATGCGCCTGTCGACCATCGAAGTGGCGCTGCACAACCAGGACAATCGCGAACACGATATTTTTGACTCGGACGATTACCTGCAATTTCACGGCGGGATGATCGCAACCATCCGCGCCCTCTCAGGCCAGCAGCCGCGTCATTATTTTGGCGACAGCCACGACCCGGCGCGCGCGCAGGTACGCGATTTAAAAGAAGAGAGCCTGCGCGTGTTCCGCTCGCGCGTGGTCAATCCCAAGTGGCTGGCCAGCATCCAGCGCCACGGCTACAAGGGCGGGCTGGAACTGACGGCCACCGTCGACTATCTGTTCGGCTACGACGCCACTGCCCAGGTGATGGATGACTGGATGTACGAAGACGTGGCGCAAGCGTACGGTTTCGACGAGCAGATGCAGCAGTTTTTGCAGGAAGCCAATCCTTGGGCGCAGAACGCGATTGCCGAGCGCTTGCTGGAAGCGGCCGCGCGTGGCATGTGGGCCGAACCGAAACCTGAAACGCTGGCCCAGCTGCGCGCCTTGTACCTGCACAGCGAAACCCTGTTGGAAGCACGCGGCGAAACGGCACGCAATGGATAACGCATTGACTATACCTTTGACCTTTCCTTTTTCCGCCATCGTCGGCCAGCAGCAGTTGCAAACGGCGCTGCTGTTATGCGCAGTCGACCCGGGCATGGGCGGCGTCCTGATTCGCGGCGACAAGGGCACGGCCAAAAGCACTGCGGCGCGCGCGCTGGCAGCCATCCTGCCACCGATCATCCGCGTGGCTGGCTGCGCGTTCAATTGCACGGGTCCGAATGCACACTGCAGCGTATGTACTGGTGAATCTGGTGTCCCGTCGCCGGTCCCATTTATTACGCTGCCGCTCGGCGCCACGGAAGACCGCGTGCTGGGCAGCCTCGATATCGCCAGCGCGCTGCAGGGCGGCAAGCGGGTCTTTCAGCCAGGCTTGCTGGCCGCAAGCCACCGCGGCATTTTATATATCGATGAAGTCAACCTGCTGGCCGACCACCTGGTCGACGTGCTGCTCGACGTCGCGGCAATGGGCGTGAACTCGGTGCAGCGCGAAGGCCTGTCCATCACGCATCCGGCGCGCATCACGCTGGTCGGCACGATGAACCTGGAAGAAGGCGACCTGCGCCCGCAATTGCTGGACCGTTTCGCGCTGATGGTCGAAGTAACCGCGCCGCGCGACAAGGCGGTACGCTCGGAAGTGGTGCGGCGCCGCATCGCCTACGAAGCCGATCCGGCCGCATTTACGCAGCGCTGGGCGCCGCAGCAGGATGCCCTGCGTGCGCAACTGGCGCGCGCGCAGGCACTGCTGGCGCAGGTGGAACTGGACGACGCCATGTTGGATCTGATCAGCCACCTGTGCTGCGAATTCGAGGTCGCCAGCCTGCGCGCCGACATCGTCATGCACAAGGCGGCGCGTGCGATTGCTGCGCTCGATGGCCGGCTGCGCGTGACGCCCGACGACGTGCGCACGGCCGCGACCCTGGTGCTGCCGCACCGGCGCCGCCGCAAACCGTTTGAACAGCCGGGCCTGGACCAGGATAAGCTCGATGAATTGATGCGCGACGCGGCACCACCGCCGCCGCCGCAGGGTGAGGCGCAACCTGACGACGAGCCGGAAGGTAGCGAGCCGGAAGAGCAGCTGTTTGGTACCGGCGCCGCGGCGCCTGCAGCGACCCTGACCGTCGCCTCCAGCAGTGCCTCTGGCATGACCGGCCGGCGCAGCAGCGCTGCCAACGCCGCGCGCGGCCATGTCGTAAGGGCCGTGCCGAACGCGCAGCCGACCAGCCTGGCGATCCAGGCGACCCTGCGCAGCGCCGCCCTGAGGGAACCCGGCCAGCTGAACGTCTCCCGCGACGACCTGCACCAGCAAGTACGGTCCGGCAAAAGCGCCAACCTGATTTTTTTTGTCGTCGATGCCTCCGGCTCGATGGCGGCGCAGCGGCGCATGGAGGCCGTGAAGGGCAGCGTGCTGGCCTTGCTGACGGACGCCTACCAGCGCCGCGACGAAGTGGCCGTGATCGCCTTCCGCGGTCCCAAGGCGCAATTGCAGCTGGCGCCCACGCGCAGCGTCGAGCGTGCCGAGCAGGGTTTGCGCGAGCTGCCCACGGGCGGGCGCACGCCGCTGTCGCATGCCTTGCAGTTGACGCTGGAGACCCTTGCCACGCGTGCCAAGGATGCGCTGCCGCCGCTGCTGGTCCTGCTCACCGACGGCAAGGCCAACGTCGCGCTGGCCGAGGGCGGCGATCCCTGGCGCGAAACGCTGGAACTGGCTGCCAGGCTGGCTGAACGCGCCGTGCCAACGCTGGTCATCGACACCGAAACCGGTTACCTGAAACTGGGCCGCGCCAAGCTGTTGGCGCAAGCCCTTGGCGCGCAATGCCTGACCCTGGAGCAGCTCACCAGTGAAAATCTGGTGTTGACCATCCGCGCGCAACTCTCGAAAGCATCCACATGATTATCTGTATCGGCGCCGGTCCCGGCGATGTCGCCTACCTCACCCAGCGCGGGGCCCAGCTTATCCGCGAAGCCGACGTCGTCGCCGGCTTCGAAGCGGTGCTCGAGGTCGTGCGCAGCCTGATTCCAGCCGCGGCGCAAACCATCACCATGACTTACCGCGACCAGGTCGCGAAACTCGATGAAGTGGCCATCGAACACCACGCCGGCAAGCGCTGCGTGGTGGTATTCATGGGCGACATCCACTTCAGCGGTTTTCAATACCTGGAGCGGGTGGAGCGTGCGGTCGGCCATCCGGTCGAGTCTCTCCCTGGCATTTCGTCGGCGCAGATTCTCGCTTCGCGCGCAAAGGTGTGTTTCGACGAGACGACCTTCATCACCTTCCACCGGCGCGGCGACCTGACGCCCTTCAAGCGTCACCTGGTGCACGTGCTGGAAGACCAGAGGAATGCCATCGTCATCCCGTGCCCGTGGGATGCGGCCCGTTCGTTTATGCCGTGGCATATCGCGTCCTACCTGATGGAGAACGGCGTGTCGCCATTGCACCCGGTCGAGGTATGGGAAAACCTGACGCGGCATGAGGCCGAATGGCATGGCACGCTGGCCGAATGCGCAGAGCACCGCTGCTCGGACATGAGCATCATGCTGATCCGCACAATGGCGCCGATGGCCAGCCAGATCGAGCCGGCGCCATGAGCGGGATTGTTGTCGCCGGTCACGGCAGCCGCGATCCGGACGCGGTGCGCGAATTTGAAGCACTGGTGGAACTGGTGCGCGCACGCGCGACCGGCCAGGTGGTCACGCACGGCTACCTGGAATTTTCAAGCCCGACTATCGACGAAGCCGTGCGCGCCAACCTGGCCGCCGGCAGCACGGAGATCGCGGTGGTGCCGGGCGTGCTGCTGGCCGCACGCCATGCAAAGAACGACATGCCGGCCGAAGTGCTGGCGCTGGCGCGCGATTTCCCGTCCAACGATTTTCATTTCGGGGCGCCCCTCGGCCTGCACCCGAAACTGCTGCAACTGGCGCAGGAACGCATCGTCGCCGCCGAAGGCACATCGACGCAGACCGTGCGCCGGGCCGACACTTGCCTGGTCCTGGTTGGACGCGGCACGACTGATCCCGACGCCAACGGCGACGTGGCCAAGATGGCGCGCATGCTCGAAGAAGGCATGGGTTTTGGCGCCGCCCACGTGTGCTACTCCGGCACGGCCGCGCCGCTGGTGGGCGATGGCCTGCGTGCAGCCGCGCGCATGGGTTATGCGCGACTTGTCGTGCTGCCTTTCTTCCTGTTCGACGGCGTGCTGGTCAAGCGCATCTACGCCGCGGCCGACGACGTGGCCGAGCGTGAACCCGGCATCGAAATTTTAAAGGCCGGTTACTTCGGCGTGCACCCTTTGCTGGCCGACGTCATGATCGAACGGGCCGCCGAAGCCGTGGCCGGGCGCGCCGCGATGAACTGCTCGCTGTGCAAATACCGCGTCCAGATCGTCGGCTTCGAGCAGCAGGTGGGCGAGCCGCAGCGCGCCCATCACGTCGCGGTGCGCGGCTTGTTAGCCAAAGAGGCCGTGCCGGAGGCGCGCATGGCGGCATATGTGCCGCACCCGATCGAAAAAGAGAGCTTTGAGATTATCGCCGCCGGGCGCGACTGGTCGCCGTTTCCCGCTGCCCAGCTGACCATCCTGCAGCGCCTGGTGCACACCAGCGGCGATTTCGCCGCGCCGGACGATATCTTCTTTTCGCCGGGCGCGGTGGAAGCAGGCATGCGCGCGCTGCTGCGCTGCAAGCGCGTGGTGACCGATGTGACCATGGTGCAGACCGGCCTGAAACGCGCGCTGCTCGAGCAGCTGGGGATCGACACCTGGTGCGGCGTGCATGACCGCGAAACGCATTTGATGGCCGAGGCGCTTGGCATCACGCGCTCGGCCGCCGGCATCCGGCGCGGCTTCGAGAAATTCGGCAACGACGTCGTGGTGGCTATCGGCGACGCGCCGACGGCGATTGCCGAAGCGGTGCGCCTGATCCGCGAGCACGGCTGGCGCCCGCAACTGGTGATCGGCCTGCCGGTCGGCTTTGTCGGCACGCGCGAAACCAAGGAACTGCTGCGTCGCTGCCTGCAGGTGCCACGCATTACCAACAGCGGCACCCGCGGCGGCTCGCCGTGGGCCGCCAGCGTGGTCAACGGCATGATGATTGACGCCGTCAACCTGCTGGCCAGTAGTAATGAAAACCTTGACGGCAGCTGAACTTCAACCGTTTGACTTGGGCGTGCTGGCCGGGAATGGCCTGCGGCGCGGGCGTACCACGGGCAGCTGTGCCACCGCGGCCGTGAAAGCGGCGCTCCACCTGTTGTTGTTCGGGGAGCGCAAGTCGCACGTGGCAGTAACGTTACCGGGGCGGGTTTATTACCTTGTGGTGCCGGTGCAAAGCGTTGCGATGCATGACGACGGCAGGGTGCGTGCCGAGGTCTTGAAAGATGGCGGCGACGATCCGGACAGCACGCACGGCGCCACCATCTTTGCCGAGGTGGCGCGCAACCAGGCCGGCGAGATACGGTTCTTCGCCGGCCCTGGCGTCGGCACCGCCACCTTGCCAGGCTTGCGGGTGGCAGTGGGCGAGCCGGCGATCAACCCGGTGCCGCGCCTGATGATGCGCCAGGCGGTGGCCGAGGTGGCGCAAGGGGAGGCCGCTTTCGATCTGACCATCGGCTGCGAGAACGGCGAGGCCATCGCCAGGAAGACCTTCAACCCCAGGCTGGGCATTGTCGGCGGCATCTCGATCCTCGGCACGTCCGGCATCGTCGAGCCGATGTCGCTGGCAACCTGGATCGCGTCGGTGGAAGTGTATGTGCGGGTGGCGCTGGCGGAAGGGGCTTCAAGCGTGGCTTACCTACCCGGCAAAATCGGGCGCGAGTTTGCGCGCGATGTGTTGGCGCTGCCCGAAAAACGGACGGTGCAGATCGCCAATTTTCTGGGCGATGCGCTGGCGTTTACTGAGACGGCATTGGTGGAAGAGGGCCGGCAGCTGGACGTGTTGTGGCTGGCCGGTCACCCCGGCAAGCTGGCCAAGGTGCTGGACGGGTATTGGGATACCCATTCGAGCAAGAGTGCAATGGCGATGGCGGGCGTGGCCCGCGTCGCGCAAGAACAAGGCTTCGCCGCCGATCTGGTGGTGGCGATGGCGCAGGCAAACACAGTGGAAGCGGCAATGGAAACAATCAAGCATGAGGCAGGCGCGCGCGACCTGTGGATCGAAATCGAGCGGCGCATCAGCGCGCTGGTGCAGGCGCGCGTGCCGTCGGTGCGGCGTGTGGAGGTGCGGCTGTTCGATTTGAGCGGCAACCTGCTGGGAGAAGGTGCGTGAGCGCCCTGGGCATGTTCTGGGGCGTGGGCGTCGGCCCGGGTCCGGCCGGCTATTTGCCGCTGGCGGCGCTCGACGCACTGCAACAGGCCGACCTGATTTACGCGCCGCGTGCGCGTGGCGTCAATGCGTCGGTCGCGCTTCAGTGCCTCGCGGGCGTGCCGATCGATGCATCGAAACTGCGCGACATCGAATTCAATATGGACCCGGACCGCTCGGTGCTCACCGAGCATTATTCGCAACTGGCCGACGGCATCGCCGCGCAGCTTCTGGCCGGGCGCAACGTCGCCTATCTGACCATCGGTGACACGCTGACCTATTCGACCTATGGCTACGTGCTGGCCGCACTGCAGGCGCGCGTGCCGGGCCTGCGCCAGCGCACCTTCCCCGGCATCACCAGTTACGCCGCCGCGGCCGCCGCTTTATCGTGGCCGCTGGGCGAAGGCAAGGAGCGCGTGCTGATCCTGCCGTGTCCCGAGACGGCAGCCGAGCTGCGTATCGAAATTGTCACCCACGACATCGTGGTGCTGATGAAGATCGGCGAGCGCTTGCCGTGGGTACTGGAACTGCTGCGCGAGATGGATATTGCGCGCCACTGCGCATTTGCACGCCGCATCGGCCTGGCTGGCGAGATGCTGGCGAACGGCTTGCACGATCTGGATGCGCAGGACGCGATGGGCTACCTGGCCACGATGCTGATACGACGAACACCAAGAGAGGAACGAACATGAAGGTGTACTTTATTGGCGCCGGCCCAGGTGCGGCTGACCTGATCACGCTGCGCGGCGCGCGCCTGCTGGGCGAAGTCGACATGGTGCTGTACGCCGGCTCGCTGGTGCCGGTGGAGATGCTGCAGCACTGCAAACCGGGGGCCGAGTTGATCGACACCGCCAAGCTGGACCTGGAACAGCAGCAAGCCTGCTACCTGCGCGCGCAGGCGGCCGGCAGCGACGTGGTGCGCCTGCATTCGGGTGACCCTGCCATCTACGGCGCGACTGCCGAGCAGATGCGCCGTCTCGACCTGCTCGGCATCGCGTATGACATCGTGCCCGGCGTGTCGTCGTTCACGGCGGCGGCCGCCGTGGTCCAGACCGAGCTGACCAAGCCGGAAGTGTCGCAGTCGGTGATATTGACGCGGGTGTCGGGACGGGCGTCGGCGGTGCCGGAACTGGAATCGATCGCGCGCCTGGCCGAGCACCGCGCCACGATGTGCATCTTTTTGTCCGGCCCGCACCTGAAGAAAATCGTCACCGATCTGCTGCTGCATTATCCGCCCGAGACCCCGGTGGCGCTGGTCTACCGCGCCACCTGGCCTGAGCAGAAGTCGTATCAGGGCACGCTGGCGACGATACTCAAGGACACCAAGCGCGGTGCCTGGAATCTCACCACGATGATGCTGGTGGGCGCGGCGCTGGGCAAGGAGCAGGCGGCCGAATCGAGCCTGTACTCGAAGGATTTCACGCACCTGTTCCGGGTCGTCAAAAAGCCGAAAAAAGTTGCGGCATGACCCTGGGCATCTGGCTGGTGCGCCCGGAAGCCGAAGCGCTGGCCGCCTGCCTGGCCGCGCGCCTGCAGGGCGTGGTACATCGGCCCGTGGGGGAACAGAAGGCGCAGTTTGCGCAGGCATACCGTCGTCACACCCAATGGATTTTCATTGGCGCGTCCGGCATCGCCGTGCGCTTTCTGGACGGCCTGGCGCAGGACAAGCACAGCGACCCGGCCGTCGTGGTGCTCGATGAAGCGGGCCGGTTTGCGGTGTCGATGCTGGCCGGCCACGAAGGCGGCGCGAATGCGCTGGCCTATCGCGTTGCAGCTAGCGTGGGCGCGGTGCCGGTGGTGAGCACCGCCAGTGAAGCATTGAAACCGCTGGTGGTGGGGATCGGCTGCCGCAAGGATGTGTCGCCAGAACGCATCGAAGCAGCGGTGCGGCTGGCACTGGGAGAACACGGCATCGACCAGGTGCGCGAAGTGGCGACCGTCGATCTGAAAGCGAACGAGCCGGGATTGCTGGCGTTTTGCGCGGCCTTCGATTTGCCGCTGCGCGTGTTCGCGCGCGCCACGCTGGCTGCGCGCCCGTGGGTCAGCAAGCCCTCCGACTGGGTGCGCCAGAACGTGGGCCTGGACGGCGTCTGCGAGCCGTGCGCCCTGGTCGCCAGCCCGCGCGGGCGTTTGCTGGTACCAAAAACAAGCCTGGACGGCGTCGCCGTCGCAGTAGTTCAAGATCAATGGATGGAAATATGAGTGGTGTTTTACATTTGGTATCGGTCGGCCCCGGCTTCGACGATTTGATCGCGCCGCGCGCGGTGGCGGCCCTGCAAGCGAGCGACGTGATCGTCGCCTACGAGTTGTACCTGCGCTGGATCGGCCCGCACGTGGAAGGCAAGGAGATCCACACGCCGCCGCTGACGCAGGAACGCGAACGCGCTTTGCTGGCCATCGAAAAAGCGCGCGGCGGCGCGACCGTCGCCCTCATTTCCAGCGGCGACATCGGCATCTATGCGATGGCGGCGCTGGCCTTCGAAGAGATGGGCGAAGACGATACCTATACGGTGAACGTCATCCCCGGCATCACGTCGGCGAATGCCTGCGCGTCGCTGCTGGGCTCCCCGCTGTCGCATGATTTCGCCACGCTCAGCCTGTCCGATTTGCTGTGCCCGTGGGACTGGATCGAGCTGCGCGCGCGCCACATCGCGCAGGCCGACCTGGCCTGCGTCATGTACAACGTACAGAGCGCGGGGCGCCAGCAGGGCGTCTACCGCGTGCTGCAGCTGATGCTCGAATCGAAGGCGCCGCATACGCTGTGCGGCGTGGTCAAAAACGCATATCGTCCAGGCCAGGAGGTCAGCATTCACCGGCTCGACGAACTGCCGCTACTAAAATTCGACATGCTGACGACCATCGTCGTCGGCAACCGTTTTACCAAGCGCAAACGGGGCTTCATCTACACGCCGCGCGGCTACAACGACTGGTCCGACGGCGAAACCGCCGCGCCCCGTGACGTGTTGCCGCAGGGTGCGGCCTGGGTGTTTTCCGGCACCAGCGACGGCAATGCACTCGCTAACGCACTGGCCGAAAGTTTTCCTGTGGTCGTCTCGGCCGCGACCGAACACGGCGGCGCACTGGCCGCCAATCCGAAGCTGACCGTGTGGGCTGGCCGCCAGGGAGTGGAGGCGCGGCGCCAGGCGCTGGTCGCCAGCGGCGCGCGCGTGCTGGTCGATGCCACTCACCCGTATGCGACGGTGATGAGCGAGCAGTTGGTCGGCCTCGCCCGCGAACTGAGCATCCCGTATTTGCGTTACGAACGCGCCAGCGACTATGCGCCGGCCGACGGCGTCTGGCGCGCCACGCCCGAACTGGCGGCGCAGACGGCCATTGCCAGCGGCCAGCGCATCTTCCTCGCCACCGGCTCGAAGGATCTTGCCACTTACCTGCAGGCGCCGGGCGCGCAGGACAAACAATGGTTCCTGCGCCTGACGGCCGACCCGGAATTGATCGAACGCGCGCTGGCGCTGGGGGTGCCGCGCGAACGCATCTGCGCCATGCAGGGGCCGTTTTCCAGCGCCTTCAACGAAGCACTGTGGCGCGACTGGCAGATCGACTGCGTGGTGACCAAGGATTCGGGCGCGGCGGGCGGCTACGGCGCCAAGGTGGCGGCCGCGCGCGCACTCGGCATCGCGCTGGTGGTGCAGGGGCGTCCAGCGCTGGTCTATCCGCGCATGGCCGGCAGCCTTGACGCAGTCTTTGCGCAGCTGCGCGAACTTGGCATCGCATGAACGGACGCATTCCCGTCACCATCGTCACCGGCTTTCTCGGTTCAGGCAAAACCACGCTGCTGCGCAGCCTGGTGGCGCGGCGCCTGGAGAGAAGGCTGGCGATCCTGATCAACGAATTCGGCGAAATTTCGATCGACAGCGCGCTGGTGCAGGACGCGGATGACGACCAGGTCCGCATCCACGATTTCACGCACGGCCTGATCGCATATGGCGACGACAACCAGTTCGTCCCGGCCATGCAGGCGATCGCCGCGCGCCGCGCCCAGGTCGACCACGTGCTGATCGAGACGTCCGGCCTGGCGCTGCCGACTGCCGTCATGGAGCGCCTGCAGGGGCCGGAGCTGGGCGACCATTTCATCCTCGACGCGACCCTGGCCGTGGTCGACACGCCCTTGCTGCTGGCCAGCCAGTTCGACACCGGCGATGCAGTGGCCGCCATGTTCGCGCGTCAGCTGGAAGCGGCCGACGTGGTGGTGCTGAACAAGATCGACGCGCTGGACGATGACGCGCTGCTGCTGGCGGAGGCGCGCGTGCGCGAGGGCGCGCCGAACGTGCGCTTCATCGAACTGGCGTATAAGGCGCAGCTCGACGTGCGCCTGGCGCTGGGCCTGCGCCTGCATCAACCGACGCGTACCGAACACCAGCACGCATACGCGCCGCTGGCCGCCGTCCCGGGGCCGCAAGCGAGCGTGCTGGGTGGCCAGCGCCGTCTCGACGGCCATGTCCACTCCGGCATGGCCGCGCACAGCCATGGCCTGGCGACGCATAAACACTTTCATGAACAGGACCCGGGCTGGTTGTCGTTTGTGTTGCGCAGCGAGGCGCCGCAGGCGCTGGCCGTGCTGAAGGATGCGTTGCAGCAGACGGCGTTGGCGGAGCCGGTCCTGCGCTGCAAAGGGTTTGTGCAGTGTGTCGACAGCGGGACCATGCTGGTGCAGGGGGTGCGGGCGCGGATCGACGTTAAGCCGGATGCATCGAAGCCGGCGCGTTCGGAACTGGTTTTCATCGGTTACCACCTGAGCCGCACGAAAGTCGCCGCCGTGATGTCCCGTGTGACCGGCACGCGCTGGAGCTAGCGACAGGCGAAAAAAAGCCCGCGTGGCGGGCTTCATAATCGCTGCTTCTTGTATGGACGGGTGGCGCCGGGCGCCTTCCAGACTTCTGTTTCTTCCTCGTGAAGAGGTCCTCATTGAAACATCTGGTTTAAGTTTCGGCAACACTTTGTCCGCCATGCGGCGCGAAAAACAACAAATGGATGCGCTGCGCGGGCAGCGCTTGCGGAGGGGGCAGGGCACCTTGGCCGGCTAGCGCCACAAAAGCTTTATAATTCAGGGTTTTGACGATTTTTGCGGAGTATTGAATGCCGATTTATGCCTACCGCTGTGAAGAGTGCGGCTTTGCCAAGGATGTGCTGCAGAAGCTGTCCGACCCGGTATTGACCGATTGCCCGGAGTGCGGCAAAAGCACGTTCAAGAAGCAATTGACCGCGGCCGGCTTCCAGCTCAAGGGGAGCGGCTGGTACGTCACCGATTTCCGCGGCGGCAACAAGCCGCCTGCCACCGGCACGGCTGTCTCGTCTGGCGAGAGCAAGGCCGCCGACACCAAGACTGCCGAATCGAAGTCCAGCGACAGCGCACCGGCAGCAGCGGCCGCCAAGCCGGCGGCGACCGACAGCACCCCGAAATGACTATCTGAAAACACTGGTCCTCACAACAATGCGTAAATATTTTATTACCGGCCTGCTGGTCCTGGTGCCCCTGGCGATTACCGTCTGGGTGCTGAACCTGGTCATCAGCACGATGGACCAGTCGCTGCTGATCGTGCCTGAACGCTGGCAGCCGCATACGCTGATCGGCTTCGAGATCCCGGGCCTGGGCACGATCCTGACGATCCTGATCATTTTTGTGACCGGCCTGCTGACCAATAACCTGGTTGGCAATTACGTTCTGCGCCTTTGGGAGAGCCTGCTCAAGCGGATCCCGGTGGTCAGCTCGCTGTATGGCAGCGTCAAGCAGGTGTCCGATACGCTGTTTTCGTCGTCCGGAAATGCCTTTCGCAAGGCCGTGCTGATTCCCTACCCGCACGCCGATTCGTACACCATCGCGTTCCTGACCGGCGTGCCGGGCGGCGACGTGAAGAACCACCTGGTCGGCGACTACGTCAGCGTGTACGTGCCGACCACGCCGAACCCGACCTCCGGCTTTTTCCTGATGATGGAAAAAAGCCGCGTCGTCGAACTGGACATGTCGGTCGACGCGGCGCTGAAGTACATCGTCTCGATGGGCGTTGTTGCACCAGAATAAAAGAACAACGGCGCCGACCACGGCGTCATATTGACAACTTAAGGATCTAACTATGTCTTCCATGCGTACCAACTACTGTGGCCTCGTGACCGAAGAGCTGCTGGGCCAAACCGTCAGCCTGTGCGGCTGGGTGCATCGTCGCCGTGACCACGGCGGCGTGATTTTCATCGACCTGCGCGACCGCGAAGGCCTGGTGCAGGTGGTCTGCCACCCGGACAATGCTGCTGTCTTCCAGGCCGCGGAAAACGTGCGCAACGAGTACTGCCTGCGCATCACCGGCACCGTCACCAACCGCCTGGAAGGCACCGTCAACAGCAACCTGAAGTCGGGCAAGATCGAAGTGACGGCCACCATCGTCGAAGTGCTCAACGCATCGGTGACGGTACCGTTCCAACTGGACGATGACAACCTGTCGGAAACCACCCGCCTGACCCACCGCGTGCTCGACCTGCGCCGCCCGCAAATGCAGAACAACCTGCGCCTGCGTTACAAGGTGACGATGGAAGTGCGCAAGTACCTCGACAACCTGGGTTTCATCGACATCGAAACGCCGATGCTGACCAAGTCGACGCCGGAAGGCGCACGCGACTACCTGGTGCCGTCGCGCGTGAATGCCGGTAAATTCTTCGCGCTGCCGCAGTCGCCGCAGCTGTTCAAGCAGCTGCTGATGGTGGCCAACTTCGACCGCTACTACCAGATCACCAAGTGCTTCCGCGACGAAGACTTGCGCGCCGACCGCCAGCCTGAATTCACCCAGATCGACTGCGAGACCTCGTTCCTGACCGAGCAGGAAATCCGCGACCTGTTCGAAGACATGATCCGTATGGTCTTCAAGAACACGCTCGATATCGACCTGCCGAACCCGTTCCCGGTCATGGATTACGCCACCGCCATGGGCATGTACGGCTCCGACAAGCCGGACATGCGCGTCAAGCTGGAGTTCACCGACCTGACCGAGGTGATGAAAGACGTCGACTTCAAGGTGTTCGCCGGCGCCGCCAATATGGTCGGCGGCCGCGTGGTCGGCCTGCGCGTCCCGCAGGGCGGCACCATGCCACGTTCGGAAATCGATGCGTACACGCAGTTCGTTGCGATCTACGGCGCGCGCGGCCTCGCTTACATCAAGGTCAACGAGAAAGCCAATGGCCGCGATGGCCTGCAGTCGCCAATCGTGAAAAACCTGCATGACGAAGCGCTGGCCAAGATCATCGAGCAAACCGGTGCGCAAGACGGCGACCTGATTTTCTTCGGCGCCGACAAGGCCAAGGTCGTCAACGACGCGATTGGCGCGCTGCGCGTCAAAATCGGTCACTCCGAGTTCGGCAAAAAGGCTGGCCTGTTCGACGACGTGTGGAAGCCATTGTGGGTGGTCGACTTCCCGATGTTCGACTACGACGAAGAGTCGGGCCGCTGGACCGCCACGCACCACCCGTTCACGGCGCCGAAAGACGGCCATGAAGACATGCTCGAAACCGATCCGGGCGCCTGCATCGCCAAGGCCTACGACATGGTCCTGAATGGCTGGGAACTGGGCGGCGGTTCGATCCGTATCCACCGCGAAGAAGTGCAGAGCAAGGTATTCCGCGCGCTGAAAATCGACGCGGAAGAAGCCCAGCTCAAGTTTGGTTTCTTGTTGGACGCGCTGCAATACGGCGCGCCGCCGCACGGTGGCCTGGCCTTTGGCCTGGACCGTATCGTGACCATGATGACCGGTTCGGATTCGATCCGCGACGTGATCGCGTTCCCGAAAACCCAGCGCGCGCAGTGCTTGTTGACCAATGCGCCGTCGGAAGTCGACGAGAAGCAGCTGCGTGAACTGCACATTCGTTTGCGTGGTGCTGAGCCGAAGGTGGCTTAAACTTATCGCCTCCCTCTGCACGTCATCCCCGCGCAGGCGGGGACCCATAGCAACTTCGCGCAGCGTTATCGCTTCATCGTAAGTGGCATGGATCCCGGCCTTCGCCGGGATGACGGTTTGTAGGTTGGTGGTGGAAGATTGTTCCTATTCCCGCCATGCCATCGCACAAAATCCCCATCTCCATCCTGGTCGTGATCCACACGTCCGACCTCGACGTCCTCCTCATCGAACGCGCCGACCGCGCCAACTTCTGGCAATCCGTCACCGGCTCCATCGACGCCCCCGACGAACCCTTGCTCGAAGCGGCCATCCGCGAACTGTTCGAAGAAACCGGCATTGTTGCTGATGGAGCAAGCATTATCCTGCGCGACTGGTGTCTTTCCAACATCTACGAAATCTACCCCACCTGGCGCCACCGCTACGCCCCCGGGGTCACCCAGAACACCGAACACGTTTTCTCCGTCTGCGTTCCGCGCGACATTCCCATCCTCCTGTCCCCGCGCGAACATGTCGCACACGCCTGGCTGCCGCTGCTGGAGGCGGCCGACCGCTGCTTCTCGTCCTCGAACGCGGAAGCGATCCTGCAGTTGCCACGCCATCTACAATAATTGTCCATAACTGTTGTTCATAAGATACTCAACAGTTTGACTTCCCTGCAATATTGACCTATCGTAAATTCATCCCGCAGGCGTATGCCATGCGCGGACCATCCTGCTGCGTCAGACGGCTGCATTGCCGTCCCGTGTCCGACACAAAGGCGCGCCAACTCTGGGGAGAGAACTGTTGAACAATGCATCAGCGCAGACCGAGCTTCAGGTCAAATCGATGAAGAACGTAAATGGCTTGTTGGAGATCGAATTACCTGGGGGCCTGATTTTGACGGGACCCTGTCTGCTCGCGCCACTGCCGCCCTCTGCCGCATCCCGTCTGCGCGCCGATGCGGTGCCGGATCACCTCTGGATGGTGGACGGCGCCGGGCACGACGTGGCCGCCTAAAACGCGTGACTGGCCTGCAGGCGTGCCAGCAGCGTGCGTTTGACCGGCGCGCTGATGCTGTCGCCTCGAATGCGCGGGCGTGGCGCCGGGACGTCGAAGGTTTCTGTTCCATTTGACCCGAGCAGCACGACCCGGTCGCTCAGGTGCAGCGCTTCGTCGATATCGTGCGTGACCAGTAAAATCGTCAGCCGCCTCGCCGCTGCTACCCGCAGCAGCACATCCTGCAACTGCATGCGCGTAAAAGCGTCGACGCTTGAGAACGGTTCGTCGAGCAGCAGCACGCGCGGCCGCGTGGACAGGCCGCGTGCAATCGCCACGCGTTGTGCCTGGCCGCCCGAGAGCTGGTGTGGCAGGGTGTCGCCGAAGCCATTCAAACCGACGTCGCCCAGCAACTGCTGCTGGTCGGCACCGCCGCCGAACGCGATGTTTTGCGCCGCCGTCAGCCACGGGAACAGGCGCGGCTCCTGGAAAATCAGGCCAATCTCGTCATGTGGCCCCTGGATTGGCACGCCATCGAGCAGCACGCGGCCGCGGTAGGCGGTATCGAGTCCGGATGCGATCGTCAGCAGGGTGCTCTTGCCGCAGCCGCTCGCGCCCACCAGGCTGACGATTTCACCCGCATGCAAGGTGAGCTGGATATCGCGCAGGATCTGACGCTCGCCGTGCTGCTTGCTGGCGATCGATACGTCGAACAGCGCCGTCATGGGTTCGTCGCCTGGAAGCTGTCGCGCCAGGATAAATAGCGCCGCTCCAGCGCGCGCAGGCCGCTGTCGCTGGCTTTGCCCAGCAGTGCCAGCAGCACGATGGCGGCAATCACGATATCGGCGCGGCTGGTTTCGCGCCCGTCCGACAGCAGGTAGCCCAGGCCCCGGCTGGCGGCAATCAGTTCGGCCGCCACCATGAACATCCAGGCCAGGCCCAGGCCATTGCGCAGGCCCGTCATCAGCGACGGCAGCGCGGCCGGCAGCAGCACGCGCCGCAGCAGCGCGCCGCGCCCGAGGCGGTACAGGCGCCCGACTTCGACCAGCTTGCGGTCCACGCCGCCGATCCCGGCCACGGTGCCCATGTACACCGGGAAGAAAGCGCCGATGGCGATCAGGACCAGTTTGGGCGCTTCGTCGATGCCCAGCCACAGCAGCAGCAAGGGCACCCAGGCCAGCGAGGGAATCGCGCGCAGCGCCTGCAGGGTGGGGTCGAGTATGGCATCAAGGCGGCGGCTCAGCGCAACGGCCGCGCCAAGCAGGATGCCCAGCGCGGCGCCGCTGGCAAAGCCGATGGCGACCCGCAGCGCGCTGCTGGCCACGTGCGCGGCCAGGCCATGTTCAGCCAGCGCGATGATCGTCTGCAGCACCTGGCTGGGCGCAGGCAGCAGGTTGGCCGGAACCGCGCCGCTGCGCACGCCCACTTCCGCCGCCACCAGCATGGCCGCCGGCAGCAGCAGGCCCAGTGGGAAGCGCCAGCCGTGCCGCGCCGGCGTTCTCGGCAAGCGCAGTGCGCGCGTGTTCATGTCTTGCGCGCGATGTAGGGCTGGGCGAAGCGGGTGTCGACCAGGCCGTTGATGACTGCGGCAATATCGGTACCCGGCTTGACCAGCGCTTCATCGCGCAGGATCGGCGCGGCCAGCTGCAGCGCTTTGACGTGTTCGCTCGATGGCTGCGGATTGGAAAAGTCGCTGCGCAACTTGATTTGCAGGAGCGCTACCGGCAGCGATACCTTGGCTTCTTCGGACAGGATCTTGGCGCCGGCGACCGGGTTGGCGATCAGCCACAGGCGCGCCCGTTCGTAGTTCTGGATGACCTTGGCCACGGCGGCCGGCTGCTCCGCCAAAAAGGCCTGGCGCACATTCAGGAAGCCGTAGGTATTGAATGCCACATTCCGGTACAGGAGGCGGGCGCCGCCTTGCAGCTCGCTGGCCGCCATGTGCGGATCGAGGCCGGCCCAGGCATCGACCTGGCCCTGTTCCAGCGCTGCGCGGCCGTCGGCATGCTGCAGGCTGACGTGTTCGATGTCGCTGCGCTTCAAGCCCACGCTGGCCAGTGAGCGCAGCAGGAACAGATACGGATCGGTGCCCTTGGTGGCGGCGACTTTTTTGCCCTTCAAATCGGCCAATGTCTTGATCGGCGAGTCTTTGCGCACCACCAGCGCGGTCCATTCGGGGCGCGAAAAGATGTAGGGCGTCGTGATCGGGTTGCCGTTTGCCTTGGCCAGCAGGGCGGCCAGGCCGGCGCTGGAACCGATGTCGATGCTGCCTGCGTTGAGGTATTCGAGCGCGCGATTGCTGCCCGCGCTGAGCACCCATTTGATATCGGTGCCATCAGCCTTGAAGGCTTCTTCCAGCCAGCCGAAGTGGCGCAGCACCAGGCTGGTGGGCGAATAATAGGCGTAGTCGAGGCGCAGCTCTTTCAAGGGTGCGGCCAGCGCCAGGCGCGGCAGGGTGGCGAGGGCGGCCAGTTGGAGCAAGGTTCTACGCTGCATGGAGGTCTTTCAGGAGGGGAGGATCGATGCGGACCTGGCGGCCCGGGTGCTGCGAAGGGAGGCGCGGTCCGGTGCCGAACAGCTGTTCGCGCAAGGTGCCGTCGATGTCGCCCGGGCGGTAGCGGCCGCGTTCCCGCAGCGCGGGCACGATCAGGTCGACCACGTCGCGCATGCTGTCATGGGCCACCGCGAAGGCCAGGTTGAAGCCGTCGATGCCGGTGGCGTCGAGCCAGCTTTCGAGCTGGTCGGCTACCTGGGACGGATCGCCGACGATGATCGGGCCGCGCCCGCCAAGGCCGATGAACAGCGCCGCTTCGCGCACCGTCCACACCTTCGACGGGTCGGCCGCGCTGAGCGACGCCAGCGCCGAGCGGCCGGCGTCCGTGTCGATGTAGTCGATGGTGGCGTCCAGCGCGAGCTTGCTGAAATCGACCCCGGTCCAGCCAGACAGCAGCGTGAGTGCCGCCTCGATATTGATGTGACGTTCATAATCGGCCAGTTTCGCGCGCGCTTCGGTTTCTGTTGGCGCGGTGACGATCAGCGCCTGCGCATACACCAGCAGCGCGTCGCCGTCGCGCCCGGCCGCAGTGGTGGCGGTCCGGGCCTGGTCGACGTACTGCTTGACGATTTTTTTGCTGGGGCCACTGAGGAAGGTGGCCTCGGCGTGGCGCGCGGCAAAGGCGACGCCGCGCGGCGATGCGCCGGCCTGGTACAGGAGTGGCGTGCGCTGTGGCGACGGTTCGCACAGGTGAATGCCCGGTACGGTGTAGTGGCGGCCGCGATGATGGATGGGGTGAACCCGTGCCGGATCGGTGTAGACGCCGCGTTCCTTGTCGCGCACCACGGCGTCATCGTCCCAGCTTTTTTCCCACAATTTATAGACCACGTCGAGGTATTCGTCGGCCAGGTCGTAGCGCGCGTCGTGCCCCAGTTGCTGGTCCAGGCCCAGGTTGCGCGCCGCGCTGTCGAGGTAGCCGGTGACGATATTCCAGCCGATGCGCCCGCGCGTCAGGTGGTCGAGCGTCGAGATGCGGCGCGCAAAAGTATAGGGATGTTCATAGGTCAGCGCCGCGGTGACGCCGAAGCCCAGGCGGCGCGTGGCGTGCGCCATCAGGGGCACCAGCGCCAGCGGGTCGTTCAGCGGCACCTGCACGCCGTGGCGCAGGGCCGCATCGACGCTGCCGGCGTACACGTCGTACACGCCCAGCACGTCGGCCAGGAAAATCGCGTCGAAGCCGCCGCGTTCGAGCAGTTGGGCCAGTTCGACCCAGTGATCGGGGTCGGTGTAGCGATGGCTGGTGTCGCGCGGATGGGTCCAGAGGCCGGGCGACTGGTGCCCGGCCGCGTTCATCTGGAAGGCATTGAAACGGATCGGCTTCATGGCAGGCTGGCCTGTTTTGCCGGGGCGGTTCCTTCCAGCACCAGCTGGTAATCGGTCTTGGCGTAGCCGGCAAAATATTTGTTGGTGACGGCCAGGAATTCGCGCGAGCGGTACGCCGCGGCGATGTCGCGCGCAAACGGTTCGTCCTTGTCGGCCGTGCGTACCGCCACGCGATTGACGTAATTGGCCGAGACCTTTTCCTTGGCCAGCGCGTCGGTCAGTTTCAGGCGCGACGCCAGCGCATAGTTGCCGTTGATGAAGGCGTAGTCGGCGTCATCGAGCGCGCGCGGCAACTGCGCCGCCTCCAGTGGCAGCAGCTTGATCTGCCGGATATTGGCGGCGATGTCCCGTTCGGATGCGCGCACCGGATCGAATTTTTCGCGCAGCTTGATCCATCCGAGCTGGTCGAGCATGACCAGGGCGCGGGCCTGGTTGGTGGGGTCGTTCGGCAGCGCCACCGTGGTGCCGGCTTTTACTTCCGCCAGTGCCTTGTGCTTGCGGCTGTAGATGGCGATCGGCGCGGTCGGCACCGTCACCAGGTCGGTCAGGGCCAGCTTGTGGTCAGCCGAGAATTTGGTGAGGTAGACGATGTGCTGGAACACGTTCGCATCGAGCGCCCCTTCGGCCAGCGCGAAGTTCGGCTGGATGTAGTCGTTGAATTCGATCAGGCGCACCTTATAACCCTGCTTTTCGAGGATGGGCTTGATGCCCAGTTTGACCTGGTCGGCGTAGGGACCGGCACTGGTGCCGATGACGATTTCTTTCGGGTCTTTGGCGTAGGCGCTGGCACTGACGGCGATGGCAAGGGCAAGGGCGGGAATAGCAAGGCGCATGATGGAGGTCCGGTTAGCGTTGGTCGATATGTCTGGCGATGCGGGTGCCGGTGAACTGGATCGCCTGCACCAGCGCGATGAGGACCAGCACGGTGATGACCATGACGTCGGTCTCAAAACGGTAGTAGCCGTAGCGGATGGCCAGGTCGCCGATGCCGCCGCCGCCCACCACGCCGGCCACGGCCGAATACGACAGGAAGCTGATGGCCAGCACCGTCAGGGCCAGCACCAGGCCGGCGCGCGCTTCCACCAGCAGCACGCGCAGGACGATCTGCAGTTCGGAGGCGCCCATCGCGTGCGCCGCTTCTATGACGCCGCGCGGCACATCGCGCAGGTTCTGTTCGACCAGGCGCGCAAAATACGGGATGGCCGCCAGCGACAGCGGCACGGCCGCTGCCAGCGGCCCGATCGAGGTGCCGGCAATGAAGCGCGTGAACGGCACCAGGGCGACCAGCAAAATAATGAAGGGGAAGGAGCGCACCGTGTTGACGAACCAGCCCAGGATCAGCGCGGCGGGGCGGTTTTGCAGCGACTGGCCGTCGGCCACCAGAAACAGCAGGATGCCGAGCGGGCCGCCCAGTACCAGCGCGGACGCCAGGCCGATGCCGAGCATGGTCAGGGTCTGGCCCAGCGCGACCGTCAATTCCGGCAACAGCGTCAAGAATTTTTCAAGCATGGATCGCCTCCTGCCGGGCGGGCGCCGTGCCGTACTGGGCCAGTTCACGGCCCAGCGCGGTACGGCGGATGCCGGTGTCGGCCAGCGCAAACTGCTCGGCAATGGCGCCATCCTCGATGACTGCGACGCGGTTGCAGATGGCGCCGAGTACGGCCAGCTCGTGGCTGACGATGACGATGGTGACGCCAAGTCGCCGGTTGATGTCGCGCAGCGTTGCCAGCAGCGCGCGCGTGGTGTCGGGGTCGAGCGCGGAGGTCGGTTCGTCGCACAGCAGCACCGCCGGGCGGCTGGCCAGCGCGCGGGCAATCGCCACGCGCTGCTTCTGGCCGCCGGACAGCTGGGCCGGATAACTGTGTTCCTTCTCAAGCAGGCCGACCAGTTCCAGGCATGCGTGCACGCGCTCGCGTACCTGCGTGGCCGGCGTCTTGTGAATGCGCAGCGGGAAGGCGACGTTGTCGAACACGGTGGCGTTTTGCAGCAGGTTGAACTGCTGGAAAATCATGCCGATGTTCTGCCGGGCCGAGCGCAGCGCAGCCTTGTTCAGGCCAGTCAGTTCGCGTCCATCGACAGTGACACTGCCGCTGTCCGGGCGCTCGAGCAGATTGATCAGGCGCAGCAAGGTCGATTTGCCGGCGCCGCTTTTGCCGATCAGGCCAAACACGTCGCCCGGCCAGACCTGCAGCGACACATTGCGCAGCGCGTGAAAACGCTGGCCGCGCGCCAGCGCAAACGATTTCTTCGCGCCCTCAATGGTAATAACAGGGTGCATGGTCACGAATACGGCGTCGGTGTCGGCAGGGTGCCGTCCAGGGCGTAGCGGCCCAGGTCGCGGATCTTGTAGTCGATCGGGTCATGCAGCGTGTGCACGCGCGCGTTGCGCCAGAAACGGTCGAAGCCCAGTTTGGCAGACGTGGCGCGCGCGCCGGCCAGCTCGAACATCTGGCTGCTGATTTCGATGCCGGCGCGGTGCGCCAGCGCTTTCGCTTCGGCGCCGGCGACCGCGACTGCTCCCCGTTCCGGTGCCGTCAGGGCGGCGCCGCGCCGGAAGGCCCGTTCCAGCAAGCTGCCTGCGTGGTCGCTGGCCAGTTCGGCGGGCCGCAGCAACAGCCACAGCTGGCCGTAGCGATGCTGGACCAGCGGATCGTCGCTCGCTTTCTCGACCCCGGACGCGAACCAGGCGCGCGCCTGTTCGCTGGTGTAGCTGCGCGCCGCCTCGAACGCGCCCTGTGCGATGCCCAGGTACAGATTGGTCATGATCAGCTGCGCCACCTGCGAGCGCAAGGTGGCCTGCGGCGTGGGGGCTTGTCCCGGCAGTTGCAGCACCAGCTCGCGTGGCAGGTGCACGCCGTTAAACCGCACATTGCCGCTGTCGGTCTGGCGCTGGCCGAAGGCGTCCCAGTCGGGCTGCACCTCGACGCCGGTGGCATTGGCCGGCAGCACGCCGATCAGCGCGGCGCCGGCCGCTTCATCCCAGGCGGAGACGGTAAGCCAGTCGGCGCCCACTGAGCCGGACGAAAAGCTTTTGATGCCATCCAACGTAAAACCGTCGGCGTGCGCGGTGGCGATGGTGCGCTTGTCGAGCGGGTTCAGCGCATTCCCCCAGAACAGCTGGTCACGCACGGTGGCCGTCAACAGGCGGCGCTGTTGTTCCTCGCTGCCATACAGCGTGATGCCGGCCAGCTGAAGGTGATGAAAGCCGAACACGTGGGCCAGCGCGCTGTCGGCCCGGGCCAGGATACGGATCACGGCATACACGGTTTCCCAGCTGGCGCCGGCGCCGCCGAATTCAGTGGGAATCGACAGCGTCAGCAAGCCGGAATCACGGATCAAGGCCCGTTCTTGCGCTGCATGGCCGCCAGCGTGGTCGCGTGCGACGGCCGTCGTGGCGAGGCGCGCGGCCAGCGCGTGCGCAATGCGCAATGGGTCGTCGGTTTGTAACTGGAGCACGGTGTCAGGCATGGAAACGCAATCGTAGGAAGTCGATGTTTCTTATCCTGCGCCGCGCTGCGCGTTATGTGAACGAAGATATCTGCTCATCGATATGCGTAAACCGCGCGAACAAAAACCGTATATCCAATTTCGAAACCATTCGTTTTCATTTCGCCGGGCCAGACGTAGCCTTTGCCACCATCACCACACTTTTACAATATGACTGTCATCCTGATCAGCGGCAGCCCGTCGCCCGCCTCCAGCGGCGCCCGCCTGCTGCACCACATCGGCGCATGCCTCGCATCGCACGGCCATGAATGCATTCGCCTGCAGGTGCGCGACCTGCCCGCCGCGGCGCTGCTGCATGGCGATGGCAGCGACCCCGCCATCGCGCGCGCCCTGGCGCAAGTGGAAGCGGCCGATGCCGTGGTCATTGCCACGCCGATCTACCAGGCATCCTTTGCCGGCATCCTGAAATGTTTTCTCGACCTGCTGCCGCAAGAAGGCCTGGACGGCAAGCTGGTCTTGCCGGTGGCCACCGGCGGCAGCCAGTCGCACCTGCTGGCGCTCGATTACGCACTGCGGCCCGTCTTGTCTGCGTTGGCAGCGCGCTTCATCCTGCCCAGTATTTATGCGGCCTCAAGCCAGCTGGTGTGGCATGCCGAGGACGGCTTGCAGCTCGACGCACCGATCGCCAGCCGGGTCACGCGCGGCGTCGAGCAGTTGTCCGCCGAATTATTTGCGCTGGCGCTGCGCCGCCCGCGCCAACTCGATCCACTCACTGCGATTGCCTGACACCTTATGAGCAAACTGAACGAACGGCGCCACGCCCTCTCCCTGATGGGGGCAAGCCTGCTCGCGGCGGGCTTGTCGACCAAGGCATTCGCCCAGCCGGCGCGCGAGCTGCGCATCGGCTTCCAGAAATACGGCACGCTGACGATACTGAAAGGGCGCGGCACGCTGGAGCAGCGCCTGGCGGAGAAAAACATCACCGTCAAATGGACCGAGTTCCCGGCCGGCCCGGTGCTGCTCGAAGGACTGAACGTCGGCAGCATTGATTTCGGCACGGTCGGCGAAGCCCCGCCGATTTTTGCGCAGGCGGCCGGCGCCAACCTGGTCTATGTCGGTCACGAACCGCCGTCGCCGAAAACCGAGGCGATCGTCGTGCCCAAAGGATCCACCTTGCGCACGCTGGCCGACCTGCGTGGCAAGAAGATCGCGGTGAACAAGGGATCGAACGCCCACTATTTATTGGTCAAGGCGCTGGAGAAAGCCGGGATTGCCTACACCGACGTTCAGGTGGTGTTCCTGGCGCCATCCGATGCGCGCGCCGCGTTCGAGCGCGGCGCCATCGACGCCTGGTCAATCTGGGATCCCTTCCTGGCAGCGGCCGAAAAGCAGCTGGGTGCACGCGTGCTGGCCGACGGCACCGGGCTGGTGGCCAACCACCAGTTTTACCTGGCAGCGCGCCCGTACGCGGAGAAGCAGAGCGAGATCGTCGCCATCGTGCTCGATGAGTTAGCCAAAGTGGACGCCTGGGGTAAAACCCATCCTGCCGAAGTGGCTGCCATCCTGGCGCGCCAGACCGGCCTCGATTTGCCGGTGGTGGAGCTGGCGGCCAGTCGCTACAGCTATGGCGTGACGCCGCTGTCGCCCGCCGTCATCAGCCAGCAGCAAGCCATCGCCGACACGTTTACGCGTTTGAAACTTATTCCCACATCGATCGTGGTCAAGGACGCCCAACTGGCGTCGCGACCTTAGGAGCATACATGAACATTTTCTGGTTTATCCCCACCCACGGCGACAGCCGCTACCTCGGCACCGCCAAGGGCGCCCGCACGGTCGATGCCGATTATTTAAAACAGTGCGCGGTGGCGGCCGATACCCTAGGCTACGACGGCGTGCTGCTGCCGACCGGGCGCTCCTGTGAAGATGCATGGGTGGTGGCGTCGTCGCTGATGTCGGTAACGCAAAAACTGAAATTCCTGGTCGCGATCAGGCCTGGCCTGTCCAGCCCCGGCCTGGCGGTGCGCATGGCGTCTACCTTCGACCGCCTGTCGAACGGGCGCCTGTTGATCAACGTCGTCACCGGCGGCGACCAGGGCGAACTGGAAGCGGACGGCGTGTTTGCCGACCACGCCAAACGCTACGAAATCTCGGACGAATTTTTCCGCATCTGGCGCGCCACCATGGCCGGCGAGGGCGGCGCCGCCGGTTACGATTTCGAGGGCAAGCACCTGCAAGTAAAGGGCGCCAAGACACTGTACCCACCGGTGCAAAAACCGTATCCGCCGCTGTACTTCGGCGGCTCGTCCGAGCCGGCCCACGAGCTGGCGGCCGAGCAGATGGACGTGTATCTCACCTGGGGCGAGCCGCCGGCCGCGGTGGCCGAGAAGCTGGCCGACATCCGCCAGCGCGCAGCAAACCATGGCCGCACGGTGCGCTTCGGCATCCGCCTGCACGTGATCGTGCGCGAGACCAACGAGGCCGCGTGGCGCGCCGCCGACGAGTTGATCAGCCACCTGGACGACGAGGTCATCGCCAAGGCGCAGGCGGCGTTCGCCAAGATGGATTCGGTGGGCCAGCAACGCATGGCCGCGCTGCACGGCGGGCGGCGTGACAAGCTGGAAGTGTCGCCCAACCTGTGGGCCGGCGTGGGGCTGGTGCGCGGCGGGGCAGGCACCGCGCTGGTCGGCGACCCGGAGACGGTGGTGGCGCGCATGCGCGAATACGCAGACCTCGGTATCGACACCTTTATTTTGTCCGGCTACCCGCACCTGGAAGAATCGTACCGGTTTGCCGAACTGGTGTTCCCGCTGCTGGGCAAAGGCAAGGCGGCAGGGGAGCAGTCGATCACCGGACCGTTCGGCGAGATGATGGCCAGCGATATTCTGCCAAAACGCGTCCCCGACCATACCGGGCAGAAGGCGGCCTGATGAAACGCTTGTCCGCACTGGCGCCATGGGCCTTGCCGCTGGCCCTGATCGCGGTGTGGGAAATTGCCGCGCGCATCGGCTGGCTGTCCAGCCGCATCCTGCCCGAACCGTGGGCCGTGGCGCAAGCCTTCTGGACCCTCACCGCCTCGGGTGAATTGTTGCTGCACCTGCGTACCAGCCTCTGGCGCGCGGCCAGTGGATTTGCCATCGGCGCCGGCGCCGGCCTGCTGCTCGGGATGTTGACCGGCAGCGTGCGCCGGGCCGAAACGCTGCTCGACACCACCTTGCAAATGGTGCGCAACATTCCCGCGCTGGCCCTGATTCCGCTGGTGATTTTGTGGTTCGGCATCGACGAATCCGCCAAGCTGTTCCTGCTGGCCGTGGGGGTGTTCTTCCCCGTGTACCTGAATACCTTTCACGGCATCCGGTCGGCCGACCAGTCGCTGGTTGAAATGGCAAAGAGTTATGGCGTGTCGGGCTGGCCCTTGTACCGGGACGTGATTTTGCCGGCCGCCTTGCCTTCCATCCTGGTGGGCGTGCGCTTTGCGCTCGGGCTGGTGTGGGTACTGCTGATCGTGGCTGAAACCATTTCGGCGCAGTCGGGCATTGGCTACATGACCATGAATGCGCGTGAATTTCTCCGCACCGACATCGTGCTGGTCGGAATTTTGCTGTACGCCCTGCTGGGCAAAGGCGCCGATGTGCTGGCGCGCGCCCTGGAACGGCGCTGCCTGCGCTGGAATCCGGCTTACCGCTAAGGAGAAACTGATGAACACCAACCTCCTCGAACAGGACACCCTGGGTGCTGCCGCCGCACGCGGCGTGGCGCTGGCCTTGCACCAGGTGCGCAAATCGTTCGGCACGCGGCGCGTGCTGGACGGCATCGACCTGACGCTCGCGCCCGGCGAATTCGTTGCCGTCGTCGGTCGCAGCGGCTGTGGCAAGAGTACCCTGCTGCGTGCCATCGCCGGCCTCGACCAGCTCGATGCCGGCACCATTCAAGGCAGTGGCGCGATGCGCATGATGTTCCAGGAGGCGCGCCTGCTGCCGTGGAAATCGGTACTCGACAATGTGCGCCTCGGAACTGGGGACAGCCAGGCCGCGATGGCGGCCCTTCAGGCAGTCGGCCTGGCCGGGCGCGCATCCGACTGGCCGGCCGCGCTGTCCGGTGGCCAGAAGCAGCGGGTGGCGCTGGCGCGCGCGCTGGTCCACCGGCCGCCCTTGCTGTTACTCGACGAACCGCTGGGCGCGCTCGATGCACTGACCCGCATCGAGATGCAGCGCCTGATCGAGTCGCTGTGGCTGGCGCGCGGTTTTACGGCGGTGCTGGTGACGCACGACGTCCAGGAAGCCATCGCGCTGGCAGACCGCGTGCTGGTCATCGAGCAGGGACAGATCGCGCTGGATGTGACCATCGACTTGCCGCGCCCGCGCCGGCGCGATGCCGCGTTTGCTGCGCTGGAGACCCGGCTGCTCGATCGCCTGCTGGCTGTTTGAAGCGGGCTGCGCACGATAGACACTTGTTCCGGAATGCAAGTGTCGGATGGGGTTAGAATGTTCCCATGAAGATTCGTGTCGCGACATACAACATCCACAAAGGTGTTTCCTCCATCGGCAACCGTCCCCGCGTGCTGGCGCTCAAAAAAGCGATCGGCCTGTTTGGTGCGGACGTCGTTTTCCTGCAGGAAGTGCAAGGCAAGCACGACCATTTCTCGGCCAAGTTCGGCGCCGAAACGCGCGGACGGCGCCAGTGGCCGGACGGCGCCCAGCATGAATTCCTGCGCGGAGACATGTCGCACTCGGCGTATGGGATGAACGCCATCTATGACCATGGCCACCATGGCAATGCCCTGCTGTCGAGCTTCCCGATTGCCAGCCAGACCAATGATGATGTCTCCGATCATGCTTACGAGCAGCGCGGCATTTTGCACTGCATCCTGGAAACGGAGACTTGCAAGGTGCACTGTTACGTCGTTCACCTGGGCCTGTTCGAAGCCGGACGTGGTCGCCAGACCGATTTGCTGATCCAGAAAGTGCTGGCCACAGCGCCGCCGGATGAACCCGTCATCATCGCCGGCGATTTTAACGACTGGCGCAACAACCTGTCGGCGCGCCTGCGCGAGGCGCTGGGGGTGTGCGAAGTGTTCGATGAACTCGGCAAATCGAATATGATCGGCGATCTCGCACGGCGCCTCGTCGGGCGCGGCAAGACCGTCAACCCGGCGCGTACCTTTCCGGCCGCCATGCCATTGTTGCGACTGGACCGGATGTATGTGCGTGGTTTCAAAGTGGAACAGGCGCAAGTGCTGCACGGCCCGACCTGGGCGCGGCTGTCGGATCACGCACCGATCGTTGCCCACCTCGCGCTGTCCTGATCGGCATGCGTTCGGTCCAATACGTCGCCAACAACACCGTGACGCTGCTGGAAAGCGGCGTGCAGTTTTTCCCCGCATTGCTGGCCGCCATTGATGGCGCCGAGAACGATATCCTGTTCGAAACCTATATCTGGGCCACCGACGAGAGTAGCGCCAAGGTCGAGGCGGCACTCATCGCGGCTGCCAAACGGGGCGTCAAGGTGCGCGTTGTGGTCGACTGGTTCGGGACCGGTAACGCCACGACCAAGCGCTTGCGCGAGGCGTTTTGCAGCAATGGCGTGCATTACCGCGTGTTCAATCCGTGGTTTAGACGCGGCATCAGCCGCACGCACCGCAAGATCACCGTGGTCGACAATGCCATCGCCTTTGTCGGCGGCATCAACATCAACGATGACTGGCTGTGCGACTACAAGCCGGACGAAAAATTGCCGGCGCCACGCTGGGATTTCGCCGTCAAGGTGACCGGACCGCTGGTGGCGCAGATCCACCTGGAAGCCCAGGCGCAGTGGGCGCGCGTTGGGCACCTGGACGTGCTCAAACGCATGAATCTGTTCCGCGTCTTGAAACAAGTGCCGCCGGGCGAGGGCGATGGCCCGATGCAGGCCGGCTTTGTGGTGCGCGACAATTTGCGCAACCGCCGCACCATCCAGCGCGCGTATCTGAAAGCGCTGGGCGGCGCCAAACACAGCATCCTGCTGGCCAACCCATATTTTGCGCCCGGCCGTAAATTCCGCGAGGCGCTGGCCAAGGCAGCCGAGCGCGGCGTCGATGTACAACTGCTGATCGGCGTGGGCGAATTCAAGTTGCAGGATGCCGTGGCGCACTCCTTCTATCCCAAGCTGATGGCGTCCGGCGTCAAAGTGTTTGAATACCGCAAGACCCAGCTGCATGCCAAAATTGCCGTGGTCGACAATGACTGGGCCACCGTCGGTTCCAGCAACTGTGATGGCTTGTCGCTGTTCGTCAACCAGGAAGCGAATGTCGTGGTCAAAGATGCCGCGTTTGCCGCCACCGTGCGGGTGCACATCCAGCGCGGCATCCTCGATGGCGCCGCCATCGGCGACGATGAGTTGAAACAGATGAGCTGGGCGCGCCGGACCAGCTATGCGGGTGCCTATCTTGCCTATAAACTGGCGATGCGGGTTTTTTCGATAGGATATGCATGAGTGACACCAACGTACGCATCGACAAGTGGCTGTGGGCCGCACGTTTCTTCAAAACCAGGTCGCTGGCCACCGATGCGGTCGATCGCGGCCGCGTGCGCCTCGATGGCGACAGCATCAAACCGTCGCGCACCGTCAAGCTGGACGACAAGCTGACCATCGACAACGGCTCGAATGTGTGGGAGGTGCTGGTGACCGGCATCTCCGACCAGCGCGGCTCGGCGACGATTGCCGCGACCCTGTATCAAGAGACGCCCCAGAGTATCGAAAAGCGCGAGAACGACCAGACGGCGCGGCGCCTGTTCCGCGAACCGGCACTCGACATCAAGGGCCGTCCAAGCAAACATGACCGGCGCGCCATGGGCAAGGCCAACGGCTGAGTTCGCGCCGAAGATAGAACCGCGCCTCTAAAGTTCAGGTTTGACTTTTGCGCCCCATTAGATAATAGTACGAGCGTTCGCAATTTTTCGGAACGGTTTGGAACTTGTCGTCATTGCAGGGGCATCACATCACTACCACAGCCAAATTCATGCGCAAGGGAGAACTGACACGGGCAGCGATTCTCGATGTCGCGCTCGAGCTCGCCAGTCGCGAAGGCCTCGAAGGTCTGACCATCGGCCTGCTCGCGGACAAGATGAACATGAGCAAATCCGGCGTGTTTGCCCACTTCGGCTCGCGCGAAGACTTGCAGATGGAAGTGCTCAAGCTCTATCACCACCGTTTCGAGCAGGAAGTATTTTTTCCCAGCGTGAAAGAATCGCGCGGCATTCCGCGCCTGCAGGCCATGTACGCCCGCTGGATTAAGCGGGTATCGGTGGAAATTGCCTCGGGATGCATCTATATTAGTGGAGCCGTTGAATACGACGACCGCCCCGGTCCCATCCGCGAAGAGCTGGTGGCCATGGTGCGGGCCTGGCAGGGCGCGTTGCTGCGCTGCGTCCAGCAGTGCATTGACGCCGGCCAGTTGCAGCCCGACACCGACGCCCAGCAAATGGTGTATGAAATGTACGGGCTGATCCTGGCCCTGCACCACGATGCGCGCTTCTTGCGCCGCCCCGGCAGTGTCGACCGGGCCAAGTTAGGATTCGACCGTCTGCTCGAGAATTACCGCAATACCAGTCAAGTGAGTGTCAGCCTGGAAGGCTGATACTCGTTCCGCTTCAGATTCAATTTAAAACCACACGCTTTTCAGGAGATCACCATGGGTCAGTACGTCGCGCCAATCCGGGATATGCAATTCGTCCTGCACGAGTTGCTCAATGTTGCCGAGGAATTCAAGGGCATGCCCAACCATGAAGAAGTCGATGCCGACATCATCAATCAGGTCCTGGAAGAGGGCGCCAAGTTCACCCAGGACGTGCTGTTCCCGCTGAACCACTCGGGCGACCGCGAAGGCTGCCATTTCGATGCCGCCACCAACACGGTCACGACCCCGAAAGGTTTTAAAGAAGCGTACCAGCAGTACGTCGACGGCGGCTGGGCTGCGCTCGGTTGCGATCCGGAATACGGCGGCCAGGGCTTGCCGATCACGCTGAACAATTCGTTCTACGAAATGCTGAACTCGTCGAACCAGGCGTGGACCATGTACCCGGGCCTGTCGCACGGCGCCTACGAGTGCCTGAAAGAACACGGCACCGACGACCAGAAAAAATTCTACCTGCCAAAACTGGTCTCGGGCGAGTGGACCGGCACCATGTGCCTGACCGAATCCCATTGCGGCACCGACCTCGGCATGCTGCGCTCGAAAGCGCTGCCGCAGGACGATGGCTCGTGGCTGATCACCGGCTCGAAGATTTTTATTTCGGCCGGCGAACACGACATGTCGGAAAACATCATCCACCTGGTGCTGGCCCGTGTGCCGGATGCGCCGGAAGGCTCGAAAGGCATCTCGCTGTTCCTGGTGCCGAAGTTCCTGCCGAATGCTGACGGCAGCGTCGGCGAGCGCAATGCCATTACCTGCGGCGCCATCGAAGAAAAGATGGGCATCCACGGTAACTCGACCTGCCAGATGAACCTGGACGGCGCACGCGGCTGGATCATTGGCCAGCCGAACAAGGGCCTGAACGCCATGTTCGTGTTCATGAACGCGGCCCGCCTGGGCGTGGGCATGCAGTCGCTCGGTTTGACCGAAGTGGCGTACCAGAACGCACTGATCTACGCAAAAGACCGCATTCAAATGCGCAGCCTGTCGGGCGTGAAAGCACCGGACAAGCAAGCCGATCCGATCATCGTGCACCCGGACGTGCGCAGGATGTTGCTCACTGCAAAAGCATATGCCGAAGGCGCGCGCGCTTTCTCGTCGTATGTCGCGTTGCAGATCGACCGCGAGCTGAACCACACCGACGCCGATGTGCGCAAGGAAGCCGCCGACGAAGTCGCGCTGCTGACGCCTGTCATCAAGGCCTTTATTACCGATAACGCCTGGATTGCCACGTCGGAAGCCATGCAAGTATTTGGCGGCCATGGCTACATCAGCGAGTGGGGCATGGAACAGTATGTGCGCGATTCCCGTATCAACATGATCTACGAAGGCACCAACACCGTGCAGTCGCTCGACCTGCTGGGCCGCAAAATCCTGATGGACAACGGCGCCAAGCTGCGTAAATTCGGCGAGAAAATCAAGGCGTTCGTCGAAGACAACGGCCTCGACGAAAACATGAGCGAATTCATCACGCCGCTGGGCGAGCTGGGCGACAAGGTCACCAAGCTGACCATGGAAATCGGCATGAAGGCGTTCCAGAATCCGGACGAAGTCGGCGCCGCCGCCGTGCCTTATCTGCGCGTGGTTGGTCACCTGGTGTACAGCTACTTCTTCGCCCAAATGGCCAAGATCGCGCTGGAGAAGCAGGATTCGGGCGACACGTTCTACAAGTCGAAACTGGGCACGATCCGTTTCTACTTCGCGCGCCTGTACCCTGAAACCGCGATGCTGATCCGCCAGGCCCGTTCGGGTTCGGCGAATTTGATGGCGATGGAAGCTGACCTGTTTTAAATAACCCCCTCCCGCGTCATCCCCGCGAAGGCGGGGACCCATACCATGCGCGCAGCACCACCAAAGCATGCGTGCTACAGGCCCCCGCCTCCGCGGGGGTGACGAAGCAAACAAAGGAAACTATTTATGTCGAATTTCACCGTCAAAAAAGTCGCCGTCCTCGGCGCGGGCGTGATGGGTGCGCAGATTGCTGCGCACTGCGTCAACGCCAAGGTACAAGTTGTCCTGTTCGACCTGCCGGCCAAGGAAGGCCCGAAAAACGGCATCGTCCTGCGCGCCATCGAAAACCTGAAAAAACTCTCGCCTGCCCCGCTGGGCAACAAGGACGACGCTTCCCTGATCGAAGTCGCCAACTACGACGACAACCTCGATGTCCTGGCAGGCTGTGACCTGATCATCGAAGCCATCGCCGAGCGCATGGACTGGAAACACGACCTGTATAAAAAGGTCGCGCCGCACATCGCGCCGAACGCGATCTTCGCCTCGAACACCTCGGGCCTGTCGATCAACAAGCTGGCCGACGGCTTCGACGCCGAATTGAAGGCACGCTTCTGCGGCGTCCACTTCTTCAACCCGCCGCGCTATATGCACCTGGTCGAACTGATCCCGACCGTCGACACCCGTCCTGAAATTCTCGACCAGCTCGAAACCTTCCTCACCTCCGTGCTCGGCAAAGGCGTCGTGCGCGCCAAGGACACCCCGAACTTCATCGCCAACCGCGTCGGTATCTTCGGCATGCTGGCCACCATCCACCAGGCCGAGAAATTCGGCCTGTCCGTCGACGTCGTCGATGACCTCACCGGCGCAAAATTGGGTCGCGCGAAATCCGGCACCTTCCGTACCGCCGACGTGGTCGGCCTGGACACGATGGGCCATGTGATCAAGACCATGCAGGACACGCTGCAGGACGATCCGTTCTTCAGCATCTATAAAACGCCTGACGTCCTGGCCAAGCTGGTTGCAAAAGGCGCGCTGGGTTCGAAAACCGGCGGCGGCTTCTACAAAAAAGTCGGCAAGGATATCCAGCGCCTCGACTTCGCCACGGGTGAATACGTCACCGGCGGCGGCAAGGCCGACGACATCGTCGCGCGCATCCTCAAAGAAAAAGACCCGGTTAAAAAATTCAAGGCCATGCGCGCATCGACCAATCCACAGGCGCAGTTCCTGTGGGCGATCTTCCGCGACGCCTTCCATTACATTGCCGTGCACCTGGGCAGCATTGCCGACAACGCGCGCGACGTCGATTTCGCGATGCGCTGGGGCTTCGGCTGGAACGTCGGCCCGTTCGAAACGTGGCAGGCCTCTGGCTGGAAGCAGATCGCCGAATGGGTCAAGGAAGACATCGACGCCGGCAAGGCGCTGACCAATACACCGCTACCAGCATGGGTGTTCGAAAAAGACGGCGTGCATACGCCAGAAGGTTCGTACTCCGCCGCCAGCAACAGCTATGTGCCGCGCTCCACCCTGCCAGTGTACGAGCGCCAGGCGTTCCGTGCGCCGGTGCTGGGCGCGGGCGGTCAGGATGCCAAGACCGCTGGCACCACCGTGTTCGAAGACGAATCGGTGCGTCTGTGGCACTCGGGCGATGAAGTCCTGGTCATCTCGCTGAAAACCAAGATGCACGTCATCGGCGATGGCGTCATCAAGGGCATCCAGCGCGGCCTGCTTGAGGCCGAAAAAGGTTTCAAGGGTCTGGTGATCTGGAATACCGACGCTGCCGAAGGCGGCGCCTTCTCGGCCGGCGCCGACCTGCAATCGGCCCTGCCAGCCTTCATGGCCGGCGGCGCGAAAGCGATGGACCCGATCATCAAGGAGCTGCAGGACACCTTCATGAAGATGAAGTACTCGAACGTGCCGGTGGTGGCTGCTGTCGCGGGCCTGGCACTGGGCGGCGGCTGCGAAATGGCGCTGCATGCGTCGAAACGCGTGGCGTCGATCGAGTCGTACATCGGTCTGGTGGAAGTGGGCGTGGGCCTGATTCCTGCCGGGGGCGGTTTGAAGGAAGCGGCAGTGCGCGCCTTCACGGAAGCGAAGGGCAACGACATCCTGCAATTCCTGAAAACCGGCTTTACCAATGCGGCCACGGCCAACGTGTCGAAGTCGGCACTGGAAGCGAAAGCCATGGGCTACCTGAAGGAAGACGACATCATCGTCTTCAACGCCTACGAGCTGCTGCACGTGGCCAAGGTACAGGCGCGCGCCATGTTTGACGCAGGTTACCGGGCACCGGTCCAGCGTCCGGTGGTGGCCACGGGCCGCTACGGCTGGGCGACCATCCGTGGCCAGCTGGTCAATATGCGTGACGGCGGCTTCATCTCGGCGCACGACTACAAGCTGGGCGACATGATCGCGGAGATCGTCTCCGGCGGCGATATCGACCAGGGCAGTGTCGTGAACGAACAGTGGTTCCTCGACATGGAGCGCAAGGCTTTCCTCGAACTGCTGAACAACCCGAAATCGCAGGAACGGATCATGGGCATGATGCAGACCGGCAAACCCGTTCGCAACTAATCGCCGAAACTACAGGATAAAAACCATGAGCAAACAACTTCAAGACGCCTACATCGTCGCCGCGACCCGCACGCCGATCGGCAAAGCACCACGCGGCATGTTCAACAAGACCCGCCCGGACGACCTGCTGGTGGCCGCCATCCGTGGCGCCATGGCTGCCGTGCCGAATCTGGACCCGGCACTGATCATCGACGCCATCATTGGCTGCTCGTTCCCGGAAGCCGAACAGGGTTTCAATATTGCCCGTAATTCGGTGATCCTGGCCGGCTTGCCAAACACGGTTGGCGGCGTGACTGTCAACCGCTACTGCGCCTCGGGCATCACCTCGCTGGCCATGGCTGCGGACCGCATCCGCGTCGGTGAAGCCGACGTGATGATCGCCGGCGGCGTCGAATCGATGTCGATGGTGCCGATGATGGGCCACCACCCGTCGATCAACATGAACACGTTTAAAGACGAAAATGTCGCGCTGGCCTACGGCATGGGCCTGACCGCGGAAAACGTCGCCAAGCAATGGAAAGTGTCGCGCGAAGACCAGGACGCGTTTGGCCTGGAATCGCACCGCCGCGCCATCGCCGCCCAGCAGGCCGGCCTGTTCAAGGACGAGATCACGCCGGTCGAAATCACGACCCGCACGCCTGACCTGACGACCGGTGAAATCAAGGTCAAGACGCGCATGGCCGACACCGACGAAGGCCCGCGCGCTGACGCAAGCATGGAAGGTATGGCCAAGTTGAAGCCAGTCTTCGCTGCCAAAGGTACCGTCACCGCGGCAACGTCGTCGCAGATGTCCGACGGCGCTGGCGCCCTGATCCTGGTCAGCGAAAAAATCCTGCGCGAGCACAACCTGACACCGCTGGCGAAATTTTCGTCGTTCGCCGTGCGCGGCGTGCCGCCTGAAATCATGGGCATCGGACCGAAGTTCGCCATTCCTGCCGCGCTGGCCGCGGCCGGCATCACGCAGGACCAGCTCGACTGGATCGAACTGAACGAAGCATTCGCCGCCCAGGCCCTGGCCGTGATCCGCGACCTGAACCTGGACACCCGCAAAGTGAACCCGATGGGCGGCGCAATCGCCCTGGGCCACCCGCTCGGCGCCACCGGCGCGATTCGCGCCGCCACGGTCGTCCACGCACTGATCCGCAACCAGCTGAAATACGGCATGGTCACGATGTGCGTCGGCGCCGGCATGGGCGCCGCCGGTATCATCGAACGCGTGTAAGTTACAGCGCGATCTGACAGAAGGGCGCTGCGGGAAACCCAGCGCCCTTTTTATATCGTTACACGCGAACCGTCACCCCGGCGCAGGCCGGGGCCTATACCACGCTAGCTAAATCGCCAGCGCAAAAACAAAAGGGACACAAAAAAATGGATATCCTCAGCAAAACCGAAAACGGCGTCCTCACGCTCCAGTTCAACCGCCTCCCGCGCAAAAACGCCATCACCGCCGTCATGTACCAAACCATGGCCGACGCCCTGGTCGCCGCCAACGACGACAAGACTATCCGCGCCATCCTGCTCGCCGGCCAGCCCGAAATCTTCACCGCCGGCAACGACCTCGACGACTTCATGAAGAACTCGGCCCCGGTCCCGGGTGTGGCGCCTGAAAGTCGACCTGTATTCCAGTTCATGCGCGCCCTGATCGGCTGCACCAAACCCGTCATCGCTGCCGTTTCGGGTGCTGCCATCGGCATCGGCACCACGCTGCTGCTGCACTGCGACCTGGTCTACTGCGCCGACAATGCCAAATTCTCGATGCCCTTTGCCCAGCTTGGCCTGTGTCCGGAATTTGGTTCCAGCCTATTGTTCACGCAACTCGCAGGTTACCCGCGCGCCGCCGAAAAACTGCTGCTCGGCGACGCCTTCACGGCCCAGGAAGCGTTCGAGATGGGCCTGGTCTCGAAAGTATTGAGCGCCGACGAGCTGCTGCCGTTCGCGCAAAAACAAGCCGCGCGCCTGGTTGCGCTGCCAGCCGCCTCGGTGCGCACCACCAAGGCGCTGATGCGAGCGCCACGCAAGGAAGCCACGCTGGCCGCCATTGCCGCCGAAAATGCACGCTTCGGCGCCATGCTGCTGGCGCCGGAAGCGAAGGAAGCCTTTACGGCGTTCTTCGAGAAGCGCAAGCCGGATTTTTCGACGTTCGACTAAGCGTTGCGCCCTGATGGCGACGCGCAGACCAAAGGCAAACGCCTGCCGCGTCGCCGCATTTCAGTGCGCCCCTCTGGCCGATGACATTCCAGGAACCACGCGGCGCCTCCTGCATGACGTGCAGTGGTGTGAGACGCAAGGCGTCGACCTGGTGGTATTTCCCGAATGTTTTTTGCAGGGATACACGACCGATCGGCATCTGATTGCCAACCGGGCCATTGCGGCAGACAGCCCGCAATTGCAGGCATTTGCAGCGACGTTTGCAGGGCTGACCCCCGATCTGATCGTGGGCTTCATCGAGCGGCGCGCGAACGGTTTTTACAATGCGGCTGCCGTCATCCGCGGCGGCGAGCTTGTCGGCATCTATGCCAAGAATCACCCCAACGAACAGGCGTTTTTGCCCGGAAATGCCAGTCCGGTCTTCCAAACACGCGCTTTCACCTATGGCATCAACATCTGCGCCGATGCCAATTTCCCCGCTTGCGCCCAACGCGTTGCCGATCTGGGCGCGCAACTGATCTGTTATCCGCTGAATAACTTGCTGGCGCCAGCCACCGCCGATCGATGGCGTGCGCGCAGCGTTCTCAATCTCCAGGCGCGTGCTGTTGAAACCGGGTGCTGGGTCGTGTCGTCCGATGTCGTCGGGCACCACGACGCGAAGTTGAGTCACGGTTGTACCTGTATCGTGAGCCCGGTCGGCGCCATCGTGGCCAGGGTGATGGAAGGACGTGAGGGCGTGATCGTCCACGATATAGAATAAACTTTTCGTGTTCCTGGCAGCCGGCTCGTGCACCCGGGCTAATGCCATTCGACAAGGCAGACGATCATGCGAGTCACGCTCGCGGCATCCTTATCGGCCATTGCGCTGTTGTTCGGCATGTTGGCGCTATTCGAGGTCGGACGACGCATCGGCAAGCGGGGACTCGCGCGTGACAGCGACGGCGTGGCGAAGGGCACCGGTCCGGCCGAGGCGGCCGTATTCGGCTTACTCGGCTTGCTGCTGGCATTCACGTTTTCCGGCGCCGCGTCGCGCTTTGAAGCACGGCGCCACCTGATCACCGAGGAGGCGAATGCGATCGGGACGGCCTACCTGCGCATCGACTTGCTGCCCCGTGACTCCCAGCCGGAAATGCGGCAACTGTTTCGCCGCTACCTGGACCTGCGCATCGCTACCTATCAGGATGTGCAGGACGGCGCCGGCATGCGCGCCAGGATTGCAGAGGAAACGGCCTTGCAAAAAAAGATGTGGGCGGCGGCAATCGCTGCAAGCGCAGGCGACGCCAGCGGACACGTGGCGCGCGTGCTGCTCCCGGCACTGAACGCGTTGATCGACATCACCACGACCCGGGCCACGGCGACGCAGAACCATCCGCCCCGTATTATTTTTCAGTTGCTTGCAAGCCTGTGCCTGGTCAGCGCGGCGCTGGTCGGCTACATCACCTGCGCCACCGCGCGGCGCAACTGGTTTTCGATGCTGATTCTCGCGATCAGCATGTCGCTGACCTTTTACGTGATCCTCGACCTGGAGAACCCGCGCTTGGGGCTGATCCGAATCGACGCGGCCGATCAGGTGCTGGCCGAGCTGCGCGAGAGCATCCGGTAACCGTGCCAGCAGTCCTCGGCGCGAGCTGGGAACAGGGCGCGTAAAGTTTTGCGCAAACCAGCCGTTAATGGAGCAGATAGCGGCGCCCGTTCCGGATTGCCGACGCCCTGTATTGACTCTCCCGCGAGGCTGTTTTGATCGTTACCGACTCCCCTGATTTCTGGGCCATGATGGCGCAGATTGACATCATCGACCGCCACGGCCCCGCGCCGGCGGAGCTGGTGCGTTATGTCGGCATGGTCAATACGGCCTTGCAGGTGGAGGCGATTCCGGGTGCGGCCGAGGCCCCGCCCGACTTCCTGCGCGACATGCAGACGGCGATGGCGCACATCCCTTCATCGGTTCTCGCGATGCTCGATGGCGCGCTGCTGGGGGTGTATTTCAGTACCGGGCTGGGGTCGTCGGCCATCACCGACGTTATCGTCAACCATGACGGACAGATACTCGGCTCCGTGGTGATGCTGGACCTGGACGCGTTCATGGACCGCACCGCAAACGCCTGGGCCACCTGGAAGGAAAACACGCCGTTTTCAAGCAGCTCGCAGCTGCGCCTGGAAGTGGAAATTGCCGATGGCGCCGACAACACCCGCGCGAATGCCATGCAGTTCTTGCTGCTGCATGAATTCGGCCATGTGCTCACGGCCGGTAAACAGTTCTTGCCGATCTGGTGGCTGCCGCCGGAAGCCATGAAACAGACCGGCGACTATGATTTCCTGCGCCTGGGCTGGCAGATCGATGCGGACAAGCGCATCGTGCCCAAGCTGGAAGAGGATTTTGCGGAGCGCAGCGGAATTTTTTATTACGCTACCCAAGGCCTGGACGACGCCGCCATGCTGTCCGCGTACCGCGCGCTGCAGGACACGTCTTTTCCGTCGCTGTACGCGTCGACCAACGCCTTCGACGACTTCGCCGAAACGTTTGCGACCTACGTTCATTCGGTCATGCTGGGCAAGCCGGCGCGCGTGCGCATCGTCAGCGATGACAGCGTGTACCTCGAGCGTGAATCGTTCTGGTCGAGTCCGCGCTCGGGGCCGAAGCGGGCGTTCATGCAGGCCTTATTGGCCGCTTGAGCCCGCGCCCCAAATGCGTCACCCTCGCGCAGGCGGGGGCCCATACCACCTATGACGAGTGTAGCGATAAAGCGAAGGTGCTATAGGTACCCGCCTGCGCGGGTATGACGGTTTTTAGGCCAACCGTCCAGGCACGCTGCATCAAGCCACCCGCGTATCGCCCCGCACGCTTTCGAGCAGCGCGCGAAACGCCGTGAACACCTTCTGCATGACCGGTTTCTTATAGGCGTACATGTCGACCGGGTCCATCCCGTGCACGATCATCGCATTGTCGATCTCGAAAATGAGCAATTGACCGTCCGCGGTCTCGGCGCAATCGATGCCGACGTACTCGAGGCCGATGCGGCGGTTGATTTCCGCCAGCGCGGCGCGGTGGCGCTTGGCGAATTGCTGGTCGAAGTGCAGCATGCATTCGGCTTCCTGCTGGCGCTTCTCCAGGCTCTCTGCCATCCCCGCATTCAGGTAGTGGATCATCCAGTGCTTCGAAATGGCAAAGTGACAGATGTAGGGCACCCCTGCGATAAGCACCACACGGTACTTGCGAAACAGGCCGTCGGCACCGCTGTAGTCGATGAAGCGCGACAGGTAGAACTCGTCCCCGCCAACCCGGTGCAAATACGCAGCCAGTTCGCCGGAATCGGCTACCTTGTCCAGGTTCGTACCCGCATGCGAACCCAAAGGCCGCACGATCAACGGAAACGCGTCGCCCGGCAGCAGTTCCTGTACCGTGATATCGCCTGCCGCCAACGCCCCCAGCGAACCGCGGTCGGTGCGGATGGTCTTTGGCAGCAGCATGCCGTCCACGCCTGCTAGCGCCGCGCAGACGCCGTCGCGCGACAGCACCGCGATGTGTTCGGGACGATTGATGACGGGCCGCGGCCAGTTCGCCACCAGTTGCGCCACCAGCGGCAGCAAGTCGCGGTTCGCTTCCGATTCGGCAATCGCGACGAGCAGCACGTCGTGGTCCGGTACCGTCTCCGGCCATTCGGTATCGAGCGTCAGGAACAGCATGTCCAGCGCCACGTCCGCGTCTTCCAGCAGAAATTCGATCGGCGTATTCGACATCAGGTCGCCCGGTCCCATGATGGTCAGCAGGCGCAATCGCGTGGGCAGTTTCGAGGGGATCGTGTACAGCGGATCGATGCGGATCGCTTCCATCTGCACGGCCAGCGCCGCCTCGCGCTCGCCAGTTAATTGCAGCACCGTCGAAAAATCGAATACGGCGTTAGCGTCGTCCGGATTGGCCTGGGCGCGCGCCAGCAGTTCGGCGCCGAGGGGCCGCAGGTCGACGTCCATGAACGCCTGGCGCATCAGCGGCGCGACGCCAATCAGGGAGGAAGTGGAGTGCATGCAGGGTCTTTGGTATAGGTGTAACCGGCCGCGATGACGGCGGCGATGAGGATCTCGATGTCGGCGTCTTGCGTACGGTGGTTGACGATGGCGGCGCGAATGGCCAGCTTGCCGTCGATGACGGTGGTGGACGGCGCGGCAATGCCTGCTTCGTGCAGGTCGGCCACGATTTCGCGGTTGATGCGGTCGGCATCGCCGCACACGTAACGAAAGCAGACGATGTTCAGCGCCACCGGCGCGAGCAGTTCCAGTTCGGGCGACGCGTCCACCCGGTCGCGCAAATAACGCGCCAGCCGGCAGCACTGGCTGATCGACGCGCCGATGTGCTCGGTGCCCAGCACCGTGAACGTCATCCAGGTTTTAAGGGCCCGGAAACTGCGCGACAGATCGGGACCCAGGTCGCACGGCCAGACATCGCCGCCGGCCAGGCCACGCGCGTCGCGCTGCAGGTAGTCGGCCGAGGCGGCAAACGCGGCGCGGTGCTGCGCGCCGTCGCGCACCAGCAGAAAGCCGGCGTCGTACTGGACTTGACCCCACTTGTGGAAATCGAAAGCGAGCGAATCGGCGCGCTCGATGCCGGCCAGCAGCGGCGCGATATCGGGCGCCAGCATGCCCAGCGCGGCGTAGGCGCCGTCGACGTGGAGCCAGATTTTTTCACGCGCGGCGAGGTCGGCGATGTCGTGCAAGGCATCGACCGCACCGACATCGACTGTCCCGGCGCTGCCGATGACCAGGAAGGGCGTGCGGCCGGCGCCGCGGTCGGTCTTGATCTGGCGCTGCAAGGCCTTGACGTCCATCTGCTGGGCCGCATTGACCGGGATGCGGCGCAGGGCATTGCTGCCCAGCCCCGCCATTGACATCGCGCGCGCCACCGAGTTGTGCGTGGCAGCCGAACAGTAGGCCACCAGTGCGGCGCCTTTTTCGCCCAGCCCGGTACGCCGGTAATTGGCGCCCAGCGCATGGGTCAGCGCAACCAGCAGACCCATGTAGTTGGCCATCGAGGTGCCGGTAACGAACACGCCGCTGGCCGTGTCGGGAAACGCGAACAGTTCACGCATCCAGCGCACCACCTGCGCTTCGACTTCGAGCGGCATCTGGTCGCGCCCGCCGACGTTGGCATTCAGGCCGCCGGCCAGCATGTCGGCCAGCATGCCGACCGGCGTGCCGCCGCCGTGCACCCAGCCCATGAAGCGGGGGTGGGTATTGCCGACCACGTGCGGCAGGATGTCCTGCATGACGCTGGCGTGCACGCTGGCCAGCGCGCGCGGCGCGGCCGGCAGCGGCGCATGGAACAGCTGGCGTGTGGCGGCGGGAATCGGCTGCCACACCGGGCGCGCGCGGATGTGTTCGATGTAGTCGAGCATGTCGGCGAGCATCTGCTGGCCCTGCTGGCGAAAGGCGGGCCAGTCGCGTGGGTCGAGGTTGCCGTCGGCGGGGGAGGTTGAGTCACGATGCATGTATCGACTGTACCAGATCGCTTGCGTGGCGCGAAACTGCAGTATGCACGGTAGATGGTACGAAACGCTTTATACTTTAATTTTGTAAACACGCGGCGGCCACGTGATGCGAAACACCGTTCAGCAAGCTCACCCCTCGTTTTTGTCCGGTGGCGGCGAGATGGGCGCCTTGATGCGCGCATTCGACTGGGCCGCAACACCGCTTGGGTCGCCGCACACCTGGCCGGCGATCCTGAAAACCAGTGTCCGCATGCTGTTGACCAGCAGTCACCCGATGTTCATCTGGTGGGGGCCGCAACTGATCCAGTTCTACAACGATGCCTACCGGCGCACGATGGGGCCGGAACTGCACCCGGGCGCGCTCGGCCAACCAGGGCGCGAATGCTGGCCCGAGACCTGGCACATCATCGGTCCCGATATTGCGTTCGTCATGGAAGGACGTGGCGCCACGTGGCATGAAAACACGCTGGTGCCGTTTACGCGTCACGGCAAGCGCGAAGAGGTGTGGTGGACTTTTGGTTTTAGTCCGATCGAGGATGACGCTGGTGTCCATGGCGTGCTGGCGATCTGTTCCGAAGTGACCGAAGCCCACCGCCATACGGCTGAGCTGGAAGAGAGTTACCGGGCGCTGGTGGCGTGGATGGAGTACGCGTTCTGTGTGCTGGAGGTCCTGTTCGACGCTGCCGGGAAGGCGGTCGACTACCGTTACCTGGAGACCAATCCGGCTTTCGAAAAACAAAGCGGCATCGTCGGCGCAACCGGCCGCACGATCAGGCAGATCGTGCCGGACATCGAAGACTTCTGGCCGCGCATGTACGGCGAGGTGGCACGCACCGGTACGCCCCAGCGCGCGGTGCACCAGGCCGCCGGCCTGGGCAAGTGGTTCGAAATTTTCGCCTTCCGCATCGGTGCGGAAGGCGCGCACAAGATCGGCGTGCTGTTCAAGGACGTCACCGACCAGACCCGCGCGGCCGAGGCCCTGCGCGGCATCGCAGCACGCCAGGAGGTGTCGCTGCGCCTGGCCGATGCGCTGCGCGACCTGTCCGCGCCCGACGACATCGTGGCCACCGCGTGCCTGATCCTGGGCAGTGAGCTGGGTGTCGCGCGGGTGCAGTACGCGGCGGTCGACGCCGCCCAGCAAGGCTTCCTGGTGGCCCTGGGCTGGTGCCGGGCCGGCGTCGCGCCGATGCCGTCGACCACCTTGCGCCTGAACGACTTCGGGCCGGAGGTGGTGACGGCGCTGTTCAATGGCGAAGCGATGCGGGTCGACGATGTGCGCACCGATCCGCGCACGGCGCCTTTCGCCGCGGCCTATGCCGGCATCGGCGTGCGCGCCAACCTGGCCATTCCCGTGCTCAAGGGCGGCGAGCTGGTCACGATCTTGAGCCTGCACGACGATGTCGCGCGCGCGTGGAGCGACGAGGATGTGCTGGTGGCGCGCGACATGGCCGAGCGTACCTGGAACGCGATGGAGACCGCGCGCGCGCAGGAAGCCTTGCGCCTGGCAGTGCGGCGCAAGGACGAATTTCTGGCGATGCTGGCACATGAATTGCGCAATCCGCTCGCGCCGATCAGCGCAGCCGCCCAGCTGATGACGATGTTCGAGCTGGCGCCCGCCAGGGTGCGCCAGACCAGCCAGGTGATCCAGCGCCAGGTCGCGCACATGACGGCGCTGGTCGACGATCTGCTGGACGTGTCGCGCGTTACGCAGGGACTGGTGCACATCACGCGCGCACCGCAGGACATGCAGACCATCCTGGCCAACGCAGTGGAGCAGTCGCGCCCGCTCATCGAGGCGCAGGGTCACCTGCTGTCCATCGCGCTGCCGGCGCAAGCGGCGCAGGTGGACGGCGACGCCAAGCGCCTGGTACAGGTATTTGTCAATTTGCTTAACAACGCAGCCAAATACACGCCGGCCGGCGGTGCCATCCGGCTGACGATGGACGCCGACCAGGACGAGGTACGCGTCATGGTCGAGGACAACGGCGTCGGCATCACGCCCGAGCTGCAGCCCTGTATTTTCGATATTTTTACCCAGGGCGAACGCAGCATCGACCGCGCCACCGGCGGACTTGGCCTCGGGCTGGCGCTGGTCAAAAGCCTGGCCGAGCTGCACCACGGCAGCGTGACATGCGTCAGCGCCGGGGTGGGACAGGGCAGCCGCTTTACGGTGCGCCTGCCGCGTTGCGCTATCGGCGTGCAGGCCGCGCCCGTTGGCGCGCCGGTGCCGGCTCCCTCAGCCACGCAGGGAGCATTGCGCATCCTGCTGGTCGACGACAATATCGATGCGGCGCACATGCTCAAGGATGTGCTGGAACTGGGCGGTCATGAGGTCGCCGTTGAACATGACCCCTTGCGCGCCATCGAACGGGCCGCGCACGGGCAGTTCGACGTCGGCTTGCTCGACATCGGTTTGCCCGGCATGGACGGCAACGCGCTGGCGCGCCACCTGCTCGCGCAAGCGGCCACCAGGCACATGGTGTGCATTGCCGTGACCGGTTACGGGCGCGAGCAGGACCGCGCGGATGCGCTGGCAGCGGGCTTCCGGCACCACCTGGTGAAACCGGTCGACGTCGGGCACTTGACCAGCCTGCTGGCGCGCCTGCACCAGCCATAAGGCCAGTGTCAGTGTCACAATGAATGCGCTACACTGACCGCTCGTACCGACAGCGGAGGTCACCATGGAATCGCGCCTGCACCAGATTTTCCCGTCGCTCACCGAAGACCAGTTCGCCATCCTGCAGCGCTACGGCGAGCGCCGCCAGATTCCCGCCGGCAGCGTGTTGTTCACGCAGGGCGAGCGCCATATCGCGATGTACGTGGTGCTGGCCGGGAAGATCGAAATCTCCCGCGGTAGCGCCATCGCCTCGCACGTGATCGGCACGCACGGCCCCGGCAGTTTCACCGGCGAAGCGGGCACGCTGGCCGGCCGCGCTGCCATCGCTACCGGCACCGCGTTGGTCGATTGCGATGTGATCGTTATCGATGAGGTGGCGTTGCGTACCCTCGTGATCTCGGAAGCCGACCTGTCGGAGACCATCATGCGCGCCTATATTTTGCGCCGGATGGTGTTCATCGCAGACGAGACCGGCGGCCTGATCCTGATCGGCTCGCAGGACGATGCCGAGACCCTGGGCCTGCGCTCCTTCATCACCCGCAACGGCCAGCCGGCGGCGTATTTCGACGTCGACCGCCACCCCGAAAGCGCGGGCCTGATGGCGCGCTTCGGCATTCTTCAAGGCGAGACGCCAGCCATCATCCTGCCCGACGGCCAGGTGTTCAAGCGGCCCACCATCCGCGCGCTGGCCGATGCCACCGGCATCAGCCCGGACCGGCTCGACGGGCGCAGCTTCGATGTCGTCGTGGTCGGCGCCGGCCCCGGCGGCCTGGCCGCGGCCGTGTATGCCGCCTCCGAAGGCCTCGCGGTCGCCGTGCTGGAGCGCGCCGCACCCGGCGGCCAGGCCGGCACCAGCTCGAAAATCGAAAATTACTTTGGCTTTCCGACCGGGATCTCGGGCCAGGCGCTGGCTGGACGCGGCCTGTCCCAGGCACGCAAATTCGGCGCCGAAGTGGCGGTGCCCGTGTTCGCCGTAAAGGTCGACTGCGCTGGCGAGCATGCCAACGGTTACGCCATCACGCTCGATAACGACGAGACCATCCATGCGCGCACCATCGTCGTGGCCACCGGCGCGCGCTATCGCAAGCCGCCCTTGCCGGAGCTGGCGCGCTACGAAGGGCGCGGCATTTATTACAGCGCCGCCTTCATGGAAGCGACCTTTTGCAAGAACGAAGAAGTCGTCGTGGTCGGCGGCGGCAATTCAGCTGGCCAGGCCGCCGTGTTCCTGTCGCGCCATGCGCAGCACGTGCACATCTGCGTGCGCGGGCCGGGCCTGGCGGCCACCATGTCGCACTATTTAATCCAGCGTATCGACGCGGCGCCGAATATCACGCTGCATGCGCACACCGAAGTCTGTGCCCTGCATGGCGACGGCCACCTGGCCGAAATCGCCCTGTGTACCCATGGCGCCGCAGCGCAGCGCCTGCCGGTGCGCCACCTGTTCCTGTTCCTCGGTGCGGAGCCGAATACCGATTGGTTGAATGCCTGCGTGGCGCTGGACGACAAGCAGTTCGTGCTGACCGGGGCCGACGTGCCGCCACAGGCATGGTGTTCGGCGCGCGCGCCGTTTGCGCTGGAAACGAGCCGGCCGGGCATTTTTGCGGTGGGCGATGTGCGCAGCGGCTCGGTCAAGCGGGTCGCCGCGGCGGTCGGCGAGGGCGCCGCCGCTGTCGCATCGCTGCACCAGGTTTTAGCTTTGTAAAGACTGTCAATCAGGGCCAAAAGCCCGATAATGCGTTTTTATTCAGGAGACCAGCATGGCCAACGACGAGAACAGCAAGGCAGACCAACCGGCCAGCCCGGCGCGGCGCCGCATTTTCCAGGCCGCTGCCGCCGTGGGCGTGGCGGGCGGCTTGCCCTCGCTGACTGAGGCTGGCGCCAGGCCGGCATCGGCCGGCTCGCTCGACGCCAAGCTGAAAGCCAACGTCAAAAACGTCGTCGTCATCTACCTGGAAAACCGCAGTTTTAATAACCTGTTCGCCGATTTTCCCTGCGCGACGCCAGCGCCGGCACCCACTGCCCAGAAAGACCGCGACGGCAGCGTGTTGCCGACGCTGCCGAAGATCTGGGGCGGCATGGTGCCGGGCCGCCAGAACCTGGGCGGCAAGGAGTACCTGATCACGGAAGACCAGGTCAGCGGCCTGCCGAATGCGCCGTTCAAACTGACCGATCTGGACGGCAAGCCGCTGCCGGAAGGCGTCGTCACGCGCGACCTGTGGCACCTGTTTTACCAGAACCAGATGCAGATCAACGGTGGCCGCAACGACGGCTTTGCAGCCTGGGGCGACACAGGCGGGATGGTCATGGGCTATTACGGCGAGAGCAGCAAGAACCTCGGCTTGTGGCAGATCGCCCGTGAATTCACGCTGTGCGACAATTTTTTCATGGGCGCGTTCGGCGGCTCGTACCTGAACCACCAGTTCCTGATCAGTGCGCGCGTGCCGGTGTATCCGGATGCCGCCAACTCGCCGGCCGCGAAAAAAATCGCCGTGCTGGCCGATGGTCCCACCGGAGTGCGCCTGGCGGTGGCGGCCGATTCGCCCGCCTCGGCGCTGGGCGGCAAGCCGAAATACGTGAACAGCGGCGCCATCACGCCGGACGGTTTTGCCGTCAACACGATGGCGCCACCCTACCAGCCAACCTGGGTGCGTCCGGCCCCCGGCGGCGACCCGGCGCACGCCGACCCGAGCGATGCATCGGTGCTGCCGCCGCAAACCTACGACACCATCGGCGACCTGCTGTCGCGCCGTGGCGTCGACTGGGCCTGGTACGGCGGCGCCTTCCAGGCTGCGCTCGACAAGCGCGGCGAAGGCACCAAGCCAAACTTCCAGGCGCACCATCAGCCACTCAATTATTTCAGGCAGTTTGCGCCGGGCACGCCTGCGCGCGCAGCCCACCTGCGCGACGGCGGCCTGGGCGACAGCCCGATCTCGAACAAATTCATCGCCGACGTGGTTGCCGGAAAACTGCCGCCAGTGGCGTTCTACAAGCCGCAGGGCAATCTGAACCTGCACGCGGGTTACTCGGACATCGAATCGGGCGATGCGCATATTGCGAATGTCATCGAACACCTGAAAAAATCGCCGCAGTGGAAGAACATGGTCGTGCTGATCACCTTCGACGAAAACGGCGGCTGGTGGGATCCGGTGGCGCCGCCGCAAGGCGACCGTTGGGGCCCGGGCACGCGCATTGCCGCGCTGGTCGTCTCGCCGTTCGCCAAGAAGGGTGCGGTCGACCATAATTTCTACGACACCACCTCGATCCTGCGCTTCATCACGCGCGTGCACAGCCTGCCGCTGCTGGAAGGCATCGTCACGCGCAACGAGGCGTTTGCCGCGCGCGGCGCGCGTCCACCCGGCGATTTGACGGGTGCGCTCAGCTTTCGCGCGTGACGCCTAATTCATGCTTATTCCGGATATCTAAGTTTATTTCCAACGGGCTAGCGTGCGCTGCCTCGACAATTGCGTCGATAAACTTGTGGTTGCATTGATATTGATCAGTTGGTAAGAATTTTCTTCCACTGTCAACAACATCAGACCAACCACCGGAGCAAAAAAGCATGGAAAAGCATAAAGTATTGAAGGCAATGATCAGCGCCGGCGCGGCCGCCATCATGTTCGGCACGCTGCCCGTTTCGGCGCAGACCAATCCGACCAGCGACAAGGCGAACAGCAACCCGGAAACGAATATCCCGCAGGACGGTACCAGGCAGTCCGGCATGAGTGGGATGGCCGGCGCCACGGCCAGCGGCAGCATGCTGTCCAGCGCCGACAAAAAAGCAATCATCGACATGGGCATGGCGAACATGGCCGAAGTGGAAGCGGGCAAGATGGCCGTGACCAAGTCGCAAAGTGCCGACGTCAAGGCGTTTGCCCAGCAAATGATCGATGACCATGGCAAGGCGCTGGCCGACGTGCAGGCGCTGGCGCAAATGAAGGGCGTGACGCTGTCAACCGAACTCGATGCCAAGCACAAGGCCATGGCGGCCAAGCTGGATAAGCTGTCAGGCGACAAGTTCGACAAGGAATACATGAAGAACGCCGGCGTGGCGGATCACAAAGCGGTGCACGCAACGCTGATGAAAGACCAGAAAGCCGCCAAGGATGCCGACGTCAAGGCGCTGGCTGGCAAGATGCTGCCGACGGTCGAGCAGCACATGAAGTCGGCAGAAATGATCACTGCCAGGAAGTAATGATGGACTGATAAAAGCCCGGTGCGTGTCCGGGCTTTTTTTTTATTCAGGCTGTGGTGATCGCGCCTGCATGAGCGCGCCGATCTTCACACCGGCGCTTTCGGCACTCAGTCTGGCAGCAATTTGCACCCGGTCGGCCGCGCTGTCGTCCTGGTTGATCTTCCACTTGCCGTCCAGGCGCGCGAGCGGGATTTCGATGCCGACGATGGCGCTCAGCATGGCGTCGATATACGGCCGTGGTGCGTCCTCGACGGCCCAGGGTTCCGCGCGCGGCGCTTCGAAGCGGTCGGTCAGGCGATTGACGAAGGCCAGCAGCCACTCTTTGTCCTCGATCGCCGTCAGGGTGCCGCTCGCGTGCACGGTGGCGTAATTCCAGGTCGGGACCACTTTGCCGCTGATGGCTTTTTCGGCGAACAGCGACGGCGAGATGTAGGCCGACGGACCCTGGAAGATCGCCAGTACCTGCGTGCCGGTCAGGCGCCACAGGGGATTGGCGCGCGCGACGTGCGCGCGCAGCACGCCGAACGGCGCAACTGCGGTGGGCGCGCCCAGCTCGAACGGGATGTGGTCGGCCGCCAGGCCATCGGGTCCGTGCGTGACCAGCGTGCCCAGCGGGTGCTGGGTGATCAACGTATGCAGCACATCGAGGCGGGTTTCGACGAAACGGTGCGGGTTGTACATCAGGCGTGCTCCTCGATGACGATGACGGTTTTCAGGGAATTGGCAATATAACAGCGCTCGTGCGCTGCGTGGTGCAGGGCCGCGATGGCAGCGGCATCGGGCAGATTGGCTCCACTGAACGCCAGCGCGGGACGCAGGCGGATCAGCGTCATGGCGGTCTTGCCGTCGGCATCGACATCCATCTCGCCGATGGCCGGATCGTCATAGGCATCGACAATGTAGCCGTGCTGCGCGGCCAGGGACAGAAAAAACAGCATATGGCAGCTCGATACGGACGCGACCAGCGCTTCCTCAGGGTCGACCGCCGCCGCATCCGACATCGGCAGCGGCACCGACAGGGGAGAGGAGGATGCGGGCACGGTGGCGCCGCCATCGAAGTCCCAGGTATGGGCGCGGCTGTAACGCTGGTCGAGGAAGGGTTGCTTGCCGCGGCGCCAGGCCAACCGCGCTGTGAACTGTTTCATGCTGTCCTTTCAAAGGGTTTTCAAAGAGCGTTCACGGCTATGGTAACGCGATATACTTGGGCCATGACGATTACCCGCTGCAGCTGGGCCAATATGGCCAATCCCCGCTACCTTGCCTACCACGACAAGGAATGGGGCGTGCCCTGCCACGACGAAAACATCCTCTTTGAAATGCTCAACCTGGAAGGCGCACAGGCCGGCCTGTCATGGGAGACCATACTCAACAAACGCGATACCTACCGGCTCGCTTTCGATGGCTGGGACCCGGAGACCATCGCCGCCTACGGCCCGGACAAGGTGGCCGAGCTGCTCGCCAACCCCGGCATCGTGCGCAACCGCCTGAAGGTGGCGGCCACCATCACGAATGCCCAGGCTTACCTGCGCCTGCGCGCGCAGGGACAAACGCTCGACAGCTATCTGTGGGCCTTCGTCGACGGCCAGCCCATCGTCAACCGCAGCGGCGAACGGTTCGCCAAGACCGAGCTGTCCGACCGCCTGTCGAAAGATTTATTGAAACGCGGTTTTAAGTTCGTCGGCTCGACCATCATCTATGCTTACATGCAGGGCATCGGCATGGTGGACGACCACCAGCCGCAGTGCTTCCGCCACGCGTCCCGCTAATGGACTGGCAGGGCCGCAAACGATTTACCCTGTTTGACGCCGACTACGGCGACGGCAGCGGCTGCGCCGCGCGCATTGCGCAATGGCGCGCCGACCCGGCTCGCTCCACCCACTTGCACGTGATTGCCGTGGCCAACGGCCTGATGCCCGGCTTTCACCGCATCCCCCAGCCAGACAGCGCCGTCACGCTCGACCTCATCGCGCTGCCGCTGGCCGACGCGCTGGCGCAAATGACGGCCAGCCTGGATGCGATCCGTCTGCACCACGCTACGGGCCTGGCGTTCGCGCGGCCGCTGGCGCGCATCACGGCGCTCGGTGCACGGCTCGACGCGGCCGGGCTGGACGCTGCGCAAATCGACGCATTGCAAGCGCAAGGGTTTGTTTTCGATGGCCAGCAAGCCCGCTTCGCCAGCCGTAAGCCGCGCCTGGCCACCACGCCGGTACCGGAGCGGCGCGCCGTCGTCATTGGCGCCGGCCTGGCGGGCGCCGCCGCCTGCGAGCGCCTGTGTGCGCGCGGCTGGGACGTCACGCTGGTCGAACGCCACGCGGCGCCGGCAATGGAAGCTTCGGGCAACCTGGCCGGCATCTTCATGCCGCTGCTCTCGCGCGACGACAATATCCCGACCCAATTGACGCGCGCCGCGTATCTGTACGCGCTGCGCTATTGGGACACACTCGGGGGCATCGGCGCAACAATCGAGGGTGCCGCGTGCGGTGTTCTGCAACTGGCGCGCGATCCGCAGCATGCTGTCGTCCAGCGGGCGCTGGCCAGCGCGACCGCCTATCCGCCGCAATTTGCGCAGTGGCTGGAACGGCCCGATGCCGAAGCGCGGCTGGGCCATCCCGCGCCCGATGGCGGCTGGCTGTTCCGCCAGGGCGGCTGGGCGCGTCCGGGCAGCGTGTGCGACGCCATGCTCGATGCCTGTGGTACGCGCCTGACGCGAAGCTTCAACAGCGGCAGCGTGACGCTCCAGCGCGCCGGTGCCGGCTGGCTGGTCAAGAATGCAGCAGGTGAGACGATCGCCAGCGCCGCCACCGTCATTCTCGCCAACGGCCCCGGCGCGCGCGCGCTGGCGCAGGCGCACACGCTGCCCCTGTCCGCGGTACGTGGACAGGTGACGCATATCGACGCCGCCACTGCCCCCGCGCTGCCGCTGGTGCTGTGCCGCGAGGCCTACATCACGCCGCCATCCCAGGGCGTTTGCAGCTTCGGCGCCAGCTACGATGCCGACGCCGATCCCGAACTGCGCGCCAGTAGCCAGCAAGCCAACCTGGACAATATCCGCGACCTGCTGCAGGACGCCGGCATCGGCGTCGGTGCGCCTTTGCGCGGGCGTGTCGGATTTCGCTGTGTCGCGCCCGATCGACTGCCGCTGGTGGGCCGCCTGCCCGACGTCGACGCCGCCGGCGGCCGCGAACGCCTGCGCGAGGTGCCGCGCCATCCCGGCCTGTATGCCTTGCTGGGTTACGCATCGCGCGGCCTGATCTGGGCGCCGTTGGCGGCCGAACTGCTGGCGGCCCAGCTCGAAGGCGAAGCGCTGCCACTGGCGGCCAAGCTCGTGGACGCGCTCGACCCTGCCCGCTTCGTGCTGCGCTCGCGCCGTATTCAACAAAAACCAACAGATGGCGACGACTTCTGATCCAATAGCACAAAGCACGCGCAGCGCCACCGTATAATTGGCTTGCGGCAACTCTTTGCCGGATCGGAGGGCAGTACTGATGGACGACACGCCGCACGCACACGACCTGTTCGTGTTCCTCGCATCGACCGCGCACGACATGAAAAATTCGATCAGCGTGGTGTCGGGCACGCTGGAGCGGCTGCTGGGCGATGCCGCACCCGGCTCGCCGCTGCGCGACAGTGCAGCCTATCCGGAGATGGCGCAGATGCTGTATCAGACGCGCCGCCTGAACGACAACCTGATGCAACTGCTGGCCCTGTACAAAGACGTCGGCACGCCCGCCTATCCGCTCGATATCGCTTTCACTGACGTGGCGCAGCTGGCAGAGCAGGTCGCCGCGAATAACCGCGTGTTGCTCGAAGCGCGCGATATCACCCTGGAGATCGATGCGCCGCCCGGACTCTGCTGGCACCTCGATGAAGACCTGGTCATCGGCGTGGTCAACCACGCCATCAACAACGCCACGCGCTACACGCGCGACCGCATTCGGCTGTCGATGATGGGGGGCGACGGCATGCTCGAGATTCGCGTCGAAGACAATGGCGCCGGCTTCCCGCCCGCGCTGCTGGCCGCCGGCGCTGTTGCCGGACGCACGCGGGCGGTCGATTTCGGCGCCAACAGCGCCGGCCTGGGCCTGTATTTTGCGACCGAGGTGGCGAAGATGCATGCCCACCGCGGCACGCCCGGCACGGTGCGCCTGGAGAACGGCGGCCGCTTGAGCGGCGGATGCTTTGTGTTGCGCTTGCCATGAACACGCGCGAACCGCCGGCGACGACGCTCAAGGAAGTGTCGTGGGCCGACAAGAGCTACCTGATCGTCGACGACTTCGTCGGCGTGCGCCAGCTGTTGCGCGAGAGCCTGCGCAACCTGGGCGCCCGGAATATCGACCAGGCGTCCTCCGGCGGTGAAGCGATGAATCTGCTGGGGCGCATCCGCTACGACGTGGTGCTGTGCGATTACAACCTCGGCGAGGGAAAAAATGGTCAGCAGGTGCTGGAAGAGGCGCGCCAGCGCAACCTGCTCAACCCCAGCAGCGTGTGGATGATGGTGTCGGCCGAAAAGAGCACCGAGTCGGTGATGGGGGCGGCCGAGCACCAGCCGGACGCCTACCTGATCAAGCCGATCACCGAAGGCGTGCTGCTGACGCGCCTGAACCGGGTATGGCACAAGAAGCAGGTGTTCCGCCCCATCGACCAAGCCTACGGCGAAAAGGATTATTTGCGCGCCGCGCGCCTGTGCGACGAAGAGATCGCGCGCGGCGCGCAGAAGGAGGGCGGCAACGTGCACCGCATCGAACTGCTGCGCATGAAGGCGCGCCTGATGGAGAAAAGCGGGCAGCCGATCAAGGCGCGCGAGGCGTACGACGAAGTGCTGGCCGAACGCGAGTACCAGTGGGCGCGCACCGGCCTGGCCAAGATCCGCATGGCCAACGGCGAGCTGGAACAGGCACGCCAGCTGTTCCAGGGTGTGATTGCCGAAAATCGCCATTACATCGATGCCTACGACCAGCTGGCGCTGGCCTACCAGCAGATGGGGCAGCTGGAGGAAGCCTGTTCGGTGCTGGAACGGGCAGCGCGCCTGTCGCCCAATTCGGTGCCGCGCCAGCGCCATTTCGGACAGGTGTGCCTGAAACTGGGCAATGTGGGCATGGCGGAGAAGGCGTTCAGAAAATGCATCGCGATCGGTGAATACTCGTACCTCAAAACGGCGGACGCTTATCTGGGCCTGGCGCGCGTATGCGGCATGAAGAACGAACCCAAGGAAGCCCTGCTGCTGCTCGGCCACGCCCAGCGCGAGTTCCCGACCGACGACGTGCGTCTGCGCGTCAAGATCACCGAGGGCATGGTCTACCACGAGACCGGCGACTACCGGCGTGCGCGCAAATCCGGCGACGAGCTCGAGGAAATGCTGGCGCTCAGTCCCCAGCGTCCCGACACCGCCACCTGCATGGAGATGGCAACGCTGCTGTTTGTCGTCGGCGTCAAGGAGGCGCCGGTCGAGTTGCTGTGCTACGTGATCCGCAACAACCACGACAGCCTGCTGCTGCAGGACGAGGTCCAGCGGATTTTCGACAAGGCGCGCATGGGCGAGGAGGGCGTCGAGCTGATTCGCGCATCCAAAAAAGAAGCGGCCGACCTGATGAACCAGGGCGTGCTGCTGTGGAAAACCGGGAAACTCGACGAAGCAATCGCCTGGATGCGCACGGCGCGCGCCACCTTGCCGAACAACCTGCGCATCCTGTTCAACGCAGCGCAAATACTGGTGTCGGCGATGCAACAGAACGGTTATCAGATCATGCTGGCCGACGAGGCGATCGAGGTGCTGCTGCATGTCGACCGCATCCATCCGGGGCAACAGCGCTTTGCGCAGTTGATGGAGCAGCTGGCCTTGCTGGCGCCGGATGGCACGCTCCCGCCCGCTGACGATGCGCCAGCCGATTGATATCAAGTCTTGTCGTTCTTCGGCTTTGCGCGTGCTTTCGATGCCTGCTCGGCCGCATCTGCTGGTGCCTTGGCGGCGGCCATCGCTTCCAACGTTCCTGGATTGCCACCAACGCTGGCATCCCTTGCCACCTGAATCCTCTCTCCAAACCCGTGCTCCTCCAATGCCTCCACTGCTGCCGCCAGCACCGCCGAAAGAGGGTAGGGCAAGTCCGCATCCAGGCTAGCGGCCGCCGCCGCCGTGGCCAGCCAGCAGCGCTGCAAGTGCGGCACCATCGACCGTCCGAGCTCGCTCAGCTGAACCAGCCGCTGACGTGCATCGAGCTTGCCGGCAGCACTGGTCACCAGGCCCTGTTTTATCATCAGCGCCACCGTCTGCGTCGCGGCCGGCTGGGAGAGGCCAGTGTGCGCCACGATTTGGCCGATTGTTAGCGGCGCCTGCGCGATCAGGGCGCGCATGATGGGCGTGTAGCGAGGGCGGTAGTCGAGTCCTGCTTGCACGTACGAAGCCTCGACCGCGCCGTCGAGCAATTCAATAAGATGGCGCAATTGCGTTCCGAGTCCCTGTTTCACGTTTGCCTGGCTTTTGCGTCACGCAGCTTGATACATTGGCCTTCACGCATGGCGCGCAGCAACAGGATAGCGCTGACGACCGTCATCAGGATCAAGGTGACGACCGAGCCTTCCAAACCGTAGGCGCCACCGGTCAGCCAGTCAGGGCCTGTCAGGCGTAATTGCAGGAGACCATGTGCAGCGTTGCCCGAGGTCGGCAGCGAGAGAACGCCATCCGAGACAAAGTTCCAGGAAAAATGCAAGCCGATGGGCAGCCACAGGCGGCGCGATTGCAGGTAGGCAGCCGCAAACATCACCCCGGCAATGACCGTGTTGCCCACCGCGAATGCGGTCATGCCTTCATTCGGCAGGTGGGCCAGGCCGAATAGCAGGGCCGAAATAACGATGGCCAGCCAAGTACCTTGTGAACGTTCGCACAAGCGGAAAATCACGCCGCGGAACAGGATTTCCTCGATCAGCGCCACAAACATCATGTCGGTAAAAGCCTTCGCACACGCGCGCCAGTTGGCGGTGCCGATCACGTCAAAGTCGCCCGCCAGCGCCACAATGCCGACGGCGCCCAGGAACAGCAGCGTGCCCAGTGCCAGTCCCGCACCGAGTTCGATCCCTTGTGCCGGTCCATGCAGTTCCGTCACAGCACGCCTCTCGATCCTGCGTACATAAGCAATGTAGCCAACCAAGCCCAGCGCTGCTGCCAAAAGCGGCGGCCAAAACGCCCGCAAGGCCCGGTCGGGAATCTGGTGGGAAAGGATCAGCACCAGCGCAACCGGGATGCAGACAGCGAGCATTGCGAGCACGATGCGCACACTTGAAAAGCGCGTGACGCCGCGATGCACGGGCAAGGAAGACAACTTGCGATCAGGGGACGCAGCATACACAGTCATGGAAGCCTGGCACAGTTAAGTTATCGGTTCGGTAAATATATAAGCGCTTATATTATTTGTCAAATCCTATCTCGCATGGACAAATGTGTCTGCTCCAGATGGATAGTTGCCCTCGCTATCCCGGGCCACGGCGCAAGTCATAGTAGGGCTTGGCGATTTGGCTCATCGTGCCGTCGTGGCCATCTGGCCGAGGCTGTGTAAAAACGCACGCTGGCTGGCTAGCGCGCTACACGCGACCGAAAGCGGAAGTTCCCGAGATCATGTACACGCCGGCCTCTTGTGTCGAACATGATTGTTTTATGCCCGACTTGATTGTTTGTCCACAGGATCACTGTGCATTTATTTAGCCCGAGTGACAATACGAGCATTTTTCCTTAAAGAAATTTGCTAGTCTGGCTGATCTGGAACGACGCATTGCCGACGACCTCGGCGAGCAGGTGCGCGCGTTTCCGTCACCCCGGATGATTTTAGGTCGAAAGAACTTCATGAACATGTCTCACCCCGCGACATCGGCGGCGCTGATCGCTGTCCTGTTTTGCCTGTTTCGTCCAGGCGCCGACGCCCAGGAAATCTACAAATGGACCGACCCGAACGGCAAGGTCCACTACGGCGACCGCGCGGCGGCACCCGAGGCCAGCCAGAAAATCCATGTCACAGCGGCGCCAGTTGTGCTGCCACCGGCGACCCAGTCCACCGTGTCGGCGTTGCCGCAGCCAGATAATAAAACCAGGTCGGTGCGGGTCAATCCCGCCCTGGTCGGGTCGTCGTGCAAGGGTTTGATCGACAAGATTGCAGCTGTCCCGGTCGGCCAGGGCTGGCAGGCGCTGTCCCGCGAGTTCAACAGCGCCTGTCCGGGTATCGCTTACGAATGTGTGGAATATGTGTCGAACCCCCAGAACAATCAGTGCAACTGGATCGAGCGCAAGGACGGTAATGTCCTGAACCGGAACAAGTACCCCTAAGTGTAACGGCACGCGTTTGAAAACGGGCGTGCTCGCATTCGACGCCATTTTTGGCTCAGATTAAGTACAAATGATCGTAGAGTCGTGCTCACGCTATCTGCAAATGCGCTTGCAATCGACGGCGCCGGCTCGAATTCCATGGCGGCCTGCTCGCGCTAACTGCAAGCCCCAAAAGGTCACGTAGATCGTCTCGTTTGGGTCTGGATAACCAGGCGCCGATGTCTCGAAGGTGCCGTATCAACCCATGTGAGACACGAAAAGCGTCTCAATGGCAGCGCCGCGCATAGGTGTACCTGCACGGTACAATCGCCCGAAGGCAACTTCCGCTTTCGGTCCAGGCTGTGTAAAAACGTAAATTGCTGTAAACGAAACCTGACCGGTAAACGTTAAGCCAGCATCTCATCATCCGGGGTGCGAAATGAAGCGCTTTATCGAAGGTGAAGACCGAGGTCAGTCCACGATGCTCCCCGAGCTACTGGACGACTATGTCGACGAAGACAACCAGGTCAGGGTGGTCGATGTATTTGTCGATCAGCTTGACCTGGCCAGCCTTGGATTCGAGCGTGTGCAGCCCGCGTCAACGGGCCGGCCTGCATACCATCCGAGTGTCATGCTCAAGCTTTACATCTACGGCTATCTCAATCGAATTCAATCGAGCCGGCGCCTGGAGCGCGAAGCGCAGCGGAACGTCGAATTGATGTGGTTGACGGGATGTCTGAAACCGGACTTCAAGACGATCGCCAACTTCCGAAAACACAACGGCAAATCGATCCGTAATGTATGCCGTCAGTTCGTCGTCTTGTGCCAGCAGCTCGACCTGTTTTCGGATGCCGTCGTCGCTATCGACGGCAGCAAATTCAAAGCGGTGAACAGCCGCGATCGCATTTTCACTGACGCGAAACTCAAGCGACGGATGGAGGAGATCGAAGCGAGCATTGGTCGTTACCTGGCCGAGCTCGACAGCGCCGACAGGCAGGAGCCCGGCGCCGCAAAGCCGAAACGCGTGCGGCAGGAAGAGAAGAAAGCGGCATTGAAATTGCAAATGGCTTCGCTCAAGGAAATTGAAGCGCAGCTTGTAGATACGGGCGAAAAACAGATTTCGTTAACTGATCCGGATGCCCAATCCATGATGACACGCGGCGGCGGCATCGTCGGGTACAGCGTGCAAACGGCCGTCGATGCAAAGCACCATTTGATCGTCGAACACGAGGTGACAAACATCGGCAACGACCGCGATCAACTATCCGGAATGGTCAAAGAAAGCGCGTGAGGCAATCGGCACGACCGAGCTGATAGCGCTGGCCGACCGGGGCTATTTTAGTGGCAAGGAGGTCCTGGCATGTCATGAAGCAGGCATAGCAACTCTGGTGCCCCCAACGAAGACCTCCACTGCCAAGGCAGACGGTCGATTCGACAAAGCCGACTTCATCTAGAACCCAGAGAAAAATGCGTATCGCTGCCCAGCGGGTCAATCACTCATCTGGCGCTTTGCGACCGTTAAAAAAGGCATGACGAATCACAGGTGCTGGAGTTCAAATTGCAAGAGCTGCGTACTTAAAGAAAAGTGCACGCCGAGTACCAATCGCAGTGTGACCCGCTGGGAGCATCAGGATGTGCTTGAGAACATGCAGGCACGTCTCGAGCAAACGCCGGATGCCATGCGTATTCGACGTTGTACGGTTGAACATCCCTACGGCACCATCAAAGCCTGGATGGGGGCGACGCATTTCCTAAGCAGCGGTTTGGAGCGAGTGAAGACCGAGATGAGCCTGCATGTACTCGCCTATAACCTCAAGCGACTGGTCGCTATCCTCGGCATTGCGGATATGATGAAGGCCATCAAGACTTTTATCCATTTCTGGGGCCTAAAAGCGGCGCTTCTGGCGGTCGCCTTAGGGAAACGCTGATTAATTAAGGCGCTCCCGTTCCCGCCGGTGCCGCAACCTGAGACAATAACGGTACGTTCCCT
>NZ_JAQQPS010000024.1:0-88535 GCF_036688685.1 Massilia sp. S19_KUP03_FR1
GATCACATAGCAGCGCCGCCCGCCGCCGTTGAAGAAGGCGGCCACCGCCGCCGGCAGGTGGGCGCGCAGCGGCGCCGCGCCGTCCGGCGCGCTCGCCAGTTCTACCGCGCCGCCGAATACCGCCGCGTACTGGGCCGGCTCTTCCAGCGCGACCGGGCGGTCCAGCGGACCCCGTTCGGCAAAACCGACCATCACCGGCACGTCCATCGGGGGCGCAGCCTGGCCTGCCGCGGGCGGCACGTCGACGATGCTGATTCCGGGCAGGCGGCGCACGCTCATTCCATCTCGAGGCGTTCGTAGGAGATGGTCAGCTCCTCCATCGCGACGTCGGTGCCCTTGGCGTTCAGGGGGCCCGACTGGTGCTTCATGATGCGCGCATTGATCAGGCGCCAGGTCTGGACCGTGGTCGTGCGGTTCTCGCTTTTGAGTTCGATCGTCACGTTGCGCAGGCCGCTGTTTTCGCCCTGGCGCACATCATCGAGCCATTTATACAGGTCGAGCGAGCCGATCACGCCGCGCTTCATGGTCACGTCGGTGGCCTTGTTCAGGCCGGCCGTCTTGATGACGTTGTTGAAGGCGTAATTGCCGGGGCGGTATTCGGTGATCGTCACTTCCATGCCGATGCCGCTGATTTCCTGGAAGCCCGCTTGCGGCGTATTGGTGACGCCGTCGCCCAGGTTGACCAGGAAATTAAACTGCACATACGGTCTTTCGCGCGGGGTTGCCATGTCGGTCTCCTTGCTGCCGGTTCAATGAGGGGTCAGGTCTTCGCGTCGGCGGTCCACTGGCCGATGCGGAAGATCACGAATTCGGCCGGTTTCAGCGGCGCGATGCCGATCAGGCAAACCAGGCGCCCGTTGTCGAGGTCGTTTTGGGTCATGGTCGAGCGGTCGCAGCGCACGAAGAACGCCTTTTCCGGCTTGTCGCCCAGCAGCGCGCCGCCGGCCCATTCATTGATCAGGAAGTCGCGGATGGTGGCGCGCACATTGGCCCACAGCGCTTCGCCGTTCGGCTCGAACACGGCCCACTGGGTGCCCTTGTCGATCGACCGTTCAACATAGGCGAAGTAGCGTCGTACATTGACGTATTTCCATTCCGGGTCGGAGCTGATGGTGCGCGCGCCCCAGAGCCGGAAGCCGCGCCCCTCGAAGAAGCGGAACACGTTGATGCCCTCGGGATTGAGCACCTCCTGCTGGGCCGAGCTGACCAGGGTCTCGAAGCCGATTGCGCCGCGTACCACCTCGTTGGCGGGCGCCTTGTAGACCGCGCGCTCGGTATCGTTGCGGGCGTAGATACCGCACACAAAGCCCGACGGCGGCAGGTTCAGGGACTGCCGCGTGACCGGGTCGAACACCGTCACCCAGGGGTAGTACAGGGCCGCATGCTTGCTGTCGAGCTTGGCTTTCAGTTTGCGCACCTCGGCGATGGTCAGGGACTCGGGTGCGTCGAGCACGGCGATGCGGTAGCGCATGCGCTCGGCGTGCGAAATCAGCAGATTGAGGATCGCGTTGACGTCGCTGGTGCGCGCGTCGTACTGCCAGGTCGAACCGGGCGCGGCGACGATGGAAATGTCTTCGATCGCTTCGAGTTGCTTCAGGCCGGTGGTGTAGTCCTGCTCCGGATCGGCCCGGCCCTCGTACTCGGCGCGCCCCGGTAGCAGGCCGTCGTTGCCGCCGGCCAGCCACGCGATGCCGTCGATGCCGCGTTCGAGCTTCTTGCGCAGCGCGCCGAGTTCGTCGGTGAAGTGGGCGTCTTCCCATTCGGCCGGCGTGAGCGCGAAGTCGATCCCGGGCAGGCCGTCGAGCGCTTTGAGCAGGTCGGTGCCGCTACCGATGTCGCCGGTCTGATCGTTGAGCAGCACGATCGGCAGGCCGGCGCTGGCCGCGCCATTCAGGCTGAACAGGTCGAAGATCGAATCGGGCACCCCGGCCGTCTTGTGGTCGGGCGCCAGCGGCAGTGCGCTCCAGGTGCCCAGGCTGCGCGCACCGTCGTCGCTGATCACATCGATCGACAAGGTCAGCGGCCGGATCGCGTCGCCCGAACCGGGGGTGGGGTCGAGATTGAAGTCTGCCAGCGTGAGTTTTGCTGCCGGGTCGGACGGCAGCGGCGGATTGCCTGGTCGAATGCCGCCGAGCACAAACAGCCAGCTGTCGTCGGGCTGGCGTCTGGCCACGTAGATGGGCAGCTGGTCCACCTTGCGCGGCCCCGGCAGTGCCGGCGGGACCGCCGGCGGCGGGGCGGGCGGGACCGCGCCACCGAACGCCGCTTTTGAACTGATCCACACCACTGCGCCGTCTGCCAACGCAGTCACGGTGGGAATAAACGTTTTCACCTTGGACGGGTCGGGCAGGGCGCCCAGCGCATTCGGGCCGAGCCGCAGGCCGAAGCGCACGCGCAGATTGCCGGCCGCGCCGGGGTAGCGCGCGATGACGCGCATGGCGTCGGGTGCAGCGCCCACCAGCGCGCGGCCGTGGCCGTCGGCATGCGGCGCAGCGCCAAACGGATCCTGCAGCTGGCTTGGGTAGCTGCCGCTGAGTGGACGAAACGCGCGGCTGAGATAGGCGCGCTTGCCGCCTTCCTCGAAAAAGCTGCGCACACCGTGCCACAGGAAGTTCGGACCGGTCAGGTCGCCAGTGGCGCCGAAGGCCAGTTGCGCGCCGTCGCCGAAACTGCGCTCGAACTCGGTCAGGCTGGTGATGATGTCGGACGCCTCGGTCACCGGGCCGAAGCGGCATGGCCCAATAAAACCGGTGGTGGTGGTGCTGACGCCTTCGATCGATTTCGAGCGGAAGGATACTTCTTCGATGAAGACCCCTGGAGCCAGGTATTCGGGCATCGCAATCTCCTTGCAGGTCAAAGCGGCGCGAGCCGCAGTTCCGAACGGTTGGAGGGCAGGCCCTCGGTATGCGGCACGACGGGTCGGCCGGGTTCGACACGCAGCGGCCCCAGCACGTTGGGCGCGCCAAGATTGGCCAGCGCGCGCACTTCGGCTTGCGCTTGCCACAGATGCAACAAGGGGGCGGCGCCGGCCGCTTCCAGGCCGACCGCTGCGTCATGAAAGACTTGCAGCGTCACCGAGGCGCCGGGTGTCGCGGACGGTGGGTCGCCCGGCGCCGCGCGGTCGGGCAGCGGAAAGGGCAGATGCAGCGCGAAGCGGCCGGCCGCGTCGCTCATGCCCTCGGTCTGGCGTCCCGCGGCGTCCGTGACGCGCAGGCGCGCCCAGGCGGCCGCCTTGCCATCGACGCCGATCAGCAGGCCGACCAGGGCGGCCGAACCGGTCGGCGCGGCCCGCTGCGGCGCCGACAGCAGGGTGATGCTGGCCAGTGCCGCGCCGTGGTGGTCGGGCAGCGGGGGCGAGTCGAGGCGCAGCGCGAGAAAGCGCTCGCCCTCGTCCTCAACCAGGATTTCGGCCTGCGCCGGCGGTGGCACGGCGTTCCATGGCGCGCGCAGGCCGGGCCAGTGCTGCACGCCCGATGGCGAGGCGGCCGCGCGCGCCAGTTCGATGCCGTCGCGCTTGCGGCGCAGCGTGCAGCGCAAGCCGTCCTGCACCGTCTGGCCCGACCAGGCATCGCGGCAGCGCAGGCCAAGGCCGGCCGCGAGCAGCACGGTTTCCAGCATCAGTTCGCGCATCACGCGTCTCCCGGGCGGCGCATGTCGAGCACGCGTTCGGTGACCAGCGCACCTTCGGTTTCGGTCTGGTCGGAGTCGATCAGCACCATGCGGGCGACATAGGTCATGCCGGCCTGGAAACCGGACTTGATGCGGTCCCAGAGCGCCAGGTAGTCGGCAGTCGGGAGCGGGTCCGCGATCAGCTCGACCGATTCCTCGGCCGCGAACACGGTCACGTCGCCCTTGGCATAGCGGTTGATGGTTTCGCCGGTCAGGGGCGCGAGTGTATTCATGAAGCCGAGCACCCAGCCGAGCATCTGGGCCTGCTTGTCGGCGCTCTTGGCGATCGGCAGCAACAGGAAGTACAGGTCGAGCGCCACCGAAGGCTTGTAGAGCTTGCCGTCGCGGGCGCGCCGTGGCGGCAACATGCGTGGCATGCCGCCGATGCCGACGCGCCACACGCACAGATAGAAACCTTCCTGGGGTGGCGTGGCGTTGATCAGCGCGTTGAGCGAGGCGAACGAGAAGGCCGTCTGCGGCTCCAGTTGCAGCGCCGCCAGCGGACAGGCCAGGCGCATCATTTCCAGCACGCTTTCGCCGAGTGCGCGGATGGCGTCATATTGGGCCATGGCAGGCAAGAATGGCGAGCGGGTGTGGATGGAAGCGTGCTGCAATGGACATCTGGTATCCCCGTCGTTGCGACTGTGCGGTTGCCAATGTTTATCTATGTGCAAGGAGTGTGCCAGGACGCGCGCCGGGCGGGGCGACGCGCAGCGGCCTGGCAGGTGGGCATTTTTGTCATACCGTGCAGGGCGCGGCCGGCGTGCCAGCGCCTTGACGGCAGCAGGACAAAATTATCCTGCCCGGTGCGGGGAAATGTCCTGGCGCGGTGGGCGCATCACGCGCGCGAGCGGAACTGGTCCGGGTCGATCCGGTGCTTCCGGATCAGCTCGAAGAAGGCACGGCGATCTTTTCCCGCCGCCTGGGCGGCGCGCGAAATGTTGCCTTCACAAACACCGAGCAGGTGCTGGATATAGTCGATTTCGAACGCGACCACCACGCGCGACTTGGCCGAGCAAAACGATTCCTCGGCAGCGCGTGCGGGCGCGGCACTGGTGGCCAGTTGCAGGTCGTCGGGCTGGACCATGCTGGTCTTGCCCATCAGGACCGCGCGCTCGATCACGTGGCGCAATTCCCGCACATTGCCTGGCCAGGCGTGCGCCAGCAACTGCCTCAGTGCCTGCGCTGCCAGGCCGCGCACGTCACGCCCGGCGCGGGCGCCGAAATGGTCGATGAAATGCAGGGCCAGCGTCTGGATGTCTGCGCGCCGCTCGCGCAGGGGCGGCAGGGTGACCGTCAGGACGCTGAGCCGGAACAGCAGGTCGCTGCGGAAGGCACCGCGTTCGGCCAGGGCCGGCAAGTCCTGGTTGCTGGCGGCGATCACGCGCACGTCCGCGCGCACCACCTTGTCGCTGCCGAGGGCGCGGTATTCGCGCTCCTGCAGAAAGCGCAGCAATTTCGATTGCGCGGACAGTGGCAGCGCATCGATCTCGTCGAGAAACAAGGTGCCGCCCTCGGCTTCGCGCACCAGGCCCGCGCGCGCAGCGTGGGCCTGGGTGTAGGCACCGCGTACATGGCCGAACAGTTCACTTTCGAGCAACTCGACCGGGATCGCGCCGCAATTGACGGCAACCCAGGGCCGCGCCGCGCGCGCCGACTGGCCATGCACGGCGCGGGCGTAGACCTCCTTGCCGGTGCCGGTCTCGCCCATGATCAGCAGCCCGGCATCGTAAGCGGCGATCTTCGGCAGCAGCGCGAGTACCTGCATGAAGGCGGGGCTCGCACCGAGCAGCTCCTTGTGCGCAGGCACGGCGGCCTCGGGCGCGGCAGCGCCGCCGGCCGGCGCCATCAGGCCCAGCGCGCGGCGCACGCGGATGATCAGCGACTGGCTGTCGAACGGCATGGTCACGAAATCGCAGGCGCCCGCGTTGAGTAAGCTGGACAATTGTTCTTGCGACAGGTCGCAGGCCAGCGGAATCACGTTGCATCCCGGATGGTCGCAGTGCATGCGGGCGATGTCGGCGGCGATGCGGGCGCAGTGCTGCGGGTCGACCACGGGAATGAGCACGTCGCAGCCGCTCTCGAGTGGAAGCGGGTCGGCCTGCAGTTCGACCCGCGCGGCGCCGATCGCGCCCAACACCTGGCAGGCCATCTTTGCCTGGGGCAGGTGCGCATGGTTGGCCGTCACGATGCATGAAAACAGGTTCATGTGGGTCCCATTTCTTGGTGCCACGAGCGAGAAGATTCGAAACGCTTCCTGATCCTGAAGAAATAGTACCACGACATTTTGGCTATAAAAGCAAGTAATCTGTATTGACAATCTTGCGCCCTGGCCGGACGCGAATCCGGGCATTTTTTTCCAGCCGACATGCCGATTCCGGAAGTTGTTTGTTATGATCCGTGAATAATCCGGTTTGGATGACATCATGACCCTGCACACGCAATTCGATCGCCGGTCCCCAGAGCGACGCAGCGATGGCGTAACATCGAAAATCCTGCACGCGGTGTTCGCGATGCGGCGCGGCTTCGGCAATGCCGCCGCGAAAAATCTGCTGTTACGTAACGGTCACGACGACGCTTTCATCGAACAGGTGCTGGCCATTCCCGAGGATCGGCGCGACCAGCGCCGCCGCACTGAAGCCGCCCCGGCCGAGCGCGCCGCAACGCCAGCCGAACCTGCCGCCGTGACGCTGGACGCGGCCGGCATGGCCGTATTGCACCGGCTGCGCTTTGAAGCGGACTCCGGCATGCACCGGATGACGATTCTCGACTGCCCCGCAGAATTGCAACGATTCGGCTTGATGCAGCAGGACCGTGACGGCACGCCGACGATCACGGCCAAGGGACGCCTGGCGCTCAAGCATTTTGCCTGCGTGCGCGCGCTCGACAGCCTGGCGCGCGGCACCGACGCCATTCCCATGAGCGAAGAGATCAGCGCCTGGCTGGAAGCGAATGCCTTTTTGCTGCGTCAAGGCAAGGCTTACGGCGTGACCGAACTCGGTAAAAGCTGGCTGGCGTTCAACGCCACGCTGGCCCAACGCCAGCCCTGAGGATAAGGCGGCCCGGCGCGTCTATTTTACTTCGACGCCTTTCCAGAAAGCCACATACCCGCGCACATTACTGGCCGCCGACGATGGGTCCGGATAAAACCACGCCGCGTCCTTGTTCAATTTCCCATCCACCTCGATGTCGTAGTAGCTCGCCGTGCCTTTCCAGGGGCACACCGTGTGCTTGTCTGATTTTTTGAAAAAATCAAGGTGCAGCGTCGACGGCGGAAAATAGTGGTTTCCTTCAACCACCACCGTGTCGTTCGAGTCGGCCAGCACTTCACCGTTCCAGATTGCTTTCATGTTTACTCCCTGGTTGCTGTCGTGGCCCGTTCAAGCGAACGGGTGTCACGTTCCATTCTAACCGTCGGTTTGCCGTGGCGCGCCACGCGATGTTTGCGGCCAAGGCGAGTTGCGGGTCAAAGGCGGCCCGAGGCGCGCGCCGAAAACAAGGGATAATGGCGGCTGTTAATCAAGCACTGAATTGGAATGCGCATGGAAATCAAGGTCAACTTTCTCGACAAGCTACGTCTGGAAGCCAAATTCGACGACTTTACGGTCATATCGGACCAGCCGATCCGCTATAAGGGCGACGGCTCGGCGCCCGGTCCGTTCGATTATTTTTTGGCCTCCTCGGCCCTGTGCGCCGCCTATTTCGTCAAGCTGTACTGCAATACCCGGAATATCCCGACCGACAACATCCGCCTTTCGCAGAACAATATCGTCGACCCGGAAAACCGCTACCAGCAGATTTTCAAGATCCAGGTGGAGCTCCCGGCCGATATTTCCGACAAGGACCGCCAGGGTATCCTGCGCTCGATCGACCGCTGTACCGTCAAAAAAGTGGTGCAGGCCGGCCCCGAATTCGTCATCGAAGAAGTGGCCAACCTGGATGAAGATGCGCAGGCGCTGCTGACCATGCAGCCGGCCGGCAGCGCGCCAACCTATATCGCCGGCAAGGACCTGCCGCTGGAGCAGACCATCGCGAACATGGCCGGCATGCTGGCCAGCTGGGGCGTGAAAATCGAGATCGCGTCGTGGCGCAATATCGTGCCGAACGTCTGGTCGCTGCATATCCGCGATGCCCATTCGCCCATGTGTTTTACGAACGGCAAGGGCGCGACCAAGGAAAGCGCGCTGGCGTCGGCCCTGGGCGAATATATCGAGCGCCTCAACAACAACCATTTTTATGCCGGCGCCTATTGGGGCAAGGATATTGCCAACGCGGCCTTCGTGCATTATCCCGAAGAACGCTGGTTCCAGCCCGGCCAGGACGATGCCGTGCCCGAGGGTCTGCTCGACGCCTGGTGCCTGGACGTGTACGACCCGGACGGTGAGCTGCGCGGCTCGAACCTGGTCGACACCAATTCCGGCAACGTGAAACGAGGCATCGTGGCCTTGCCTTACGTGCGCCATGCAGACGGGCAGACCGTGTATTTCCCGTCCAACCTGATTGAAAACCTGTACGCCAGCAATGGCATGAGCGCCGGCAATACGCTGGCCGAGGCGCAGGTGCAATGCCTGTCCGAGATTTTCGAACGGGCCGTCAAGCGCGAGATCCTCGAAGGTGAAATGGCGCTGCCCGATGTGCCCGCTGCGGTGCTGGCGAAATACCCCGGCATCGTGGCCGGCATCGAGGCCCTCGAAGCGCAGGGCTTTCCCGTGCTGGTCAAGGATGCCTCGCTGGGCGGAAAATACCCGGTCATGTGCGTGACCCTGATGAATCCGCGCACCGGCGGGGTGTTTGCCTCGTTCGGCGCGCATCCGAGCTTTGAAGTGGCGCTCGAGCGCAGCCTCACCGAATTGCTGCAGGGGCGCAGTTTCGAAGGTCTGAACGATTTGCCGCAGCCGACCTTTGCCAGTGAAGCCGTGACCGAGCCGTATAACTTCGTCGAGCACTTCATCGATTCGAGCGGCGTGGTGTCGTGGCGCTTTTTCAGCGCGCGCGCCGATGCCGAATTCGTCGAATGGGATTTCTCCGGCAAGGGCGAAAATTCGACTGCCGAGGAAGCGGCAACCCTGTTCGGCATGCTCGACGACATGGGCAAGCAAGTCTACACGGCCGTGTACGACCAGCTCGGCGCAGTCGCCTGCCGCATCCTGGTGCCCGGTTATTCGGAGGTGTACCCGATCGAAGACCTGGTCTGGGATAACACGAACAAATCGCTGCTGTTCCGCGAAGACATCCTGAACCTGCACCGGCTCGACAAAGCGGCGCTGAAGCAATTGCTGTGGCGCCTGGAAAACAACGAGCTGGACGAATACGGCGACATCGCCACGCTGATCGGCATCGAGTTCGACGACAACACCGACTGGGGCCAGCTGACCGTGCTCGAATTGCGCTTGCTGATCAATCTGGCCCTGCACCAGCTCGAAGAAGCACATGAGCTGGTCGGCGCCTTCCTGCAGTACAACGACAATGCGCTCGAACGCCGGCTGTTCTACCAGGCGCTGAACGTGGTGCTGGAGGTGACGCTGGGCAGCGACCTGGAACTGGCCGATTACGTGCACAATTTCCGCCGGATGTATGGCGACAGCCGGATGGACGCGGCGCTTGGGTCCGTGGACGGCAGCGTGCGCTTCTTCGGCTTGACGCCGACCAGCATGGGACTCGAGGGGCTCGAGCGCCATCACCGCCTGATCGACAGCTACAAGAAACTGCACACCGCGCGGGCCTACGCCGCGCGCACCTGACCGGCGTAGCTGGCGGCATCATGGCGCCGCCAGCGCATCGTCATCGGGGCCTTGCGCTACCACCCGCTTCCTGAGGCCATCGATGCCTGCGCCCGTTTAACCTCGGGTTAATACAAGCATTGCATACTTGATCACGCTGCGTCATCGCTTCGATGACGGGTCAACAGGAAAGCGGGATCGAGCATGATGAACTGGCGTAACAGCAGTACCCGGTATGGATGGCTGCCGACCGCATTGCACTGGCTGATGCTGCTGCTCCTGGTAGCGGTGTTTTGCACGATGGAACTGCGCGGTTATTTCCCCAAAGGCAGTGCCGGGCGCGCCGCGATGAAGAGCTGGCACTACACCCTGGGGATCTCGGTGCTGGTGCTGGCAGTGGTGCGCCTGGGAGTCAGTTTTGTTGGACCGCTGCCGGCCATTTCACCCGCGCCCGCCGGATGGCAACTGGCGGCAGCGCGCGCGATGAAATGGGCGCTGTACGGGTTCATGCTGGGCATGCCACTGCTGGGGTGGGCCACCCGCAGCGCCCAGGGCGCGGCGGTGGTCGTGTTCGGTGTGACATTGCCGTCACTGTTCGGCGCGAGCGAACAACTGGCCGAGGCGATCCAGGAACTGCACGAAGCCGGCGCCACCATAGGCTACGTCCTGATCGGCCTGCATGCGGCGGCCGCCCTGTATCACCATTACCTCGTGCGCGACGACACCTTGCGCCGCATGCTGCCCAAATAAGCATGCGCGCCGCTGGCGTCTTCAAACAGTTCGTTGACGAAGGCGCCATCGCGCTTTGCGTACCCGGCCGACGCAAACCTGGGCGCGCCGTGTGAGCACATCACACCGCCCGGAACTGCCCCGCGTCGTAAGCGGCGGCATAGGTGGCCCAGTCGTCCATGACCTGCGCGGCCATGCCGGCGGCCGCCTGCGCCACCTGGCGCTGCCATTTTGTCTTGCTGGCGAAGGCGATCAATGCATCGGCCGTCGCCGCGCCGCGCCAGCCGCCGGAGCGCAACTGGGCCCACGCGGTGCAGCGGCCCAGCATGTCGATGGCGCCATCGAATAAATCGTGCTGTTTGCCGAATTCGTCGAACGGCAGCTGGTCTTCGCTCGGCTGCAGGGCGCGCAGGACAAACGGCTGGCCCAGGTGCGTCAGCGGATGCAGCCAGGCCGCCGTAACGGCCTGCATGTGGTGCTGGACGCCGGCGATGCGCTCGGCGTCGCTGCCCCACACCGGTTGCAGCGCCGCGAACAGCGCGCCCAGCGGGGAGGGCGGGGCCCGTTTCAGGTCGATCAGGTAATTGCCGTCGGGCGAACCGTTTCCTTCGACCAGGACGACGTAGCGCGGCAGGCCCAGGCTGCCGGTGCCGGCGATGCGGCGCGCCACATCGAGGACACGAAAGAAATCCGGCTGCCCGATGCTGGCCGCAAAGCCGTCGATGGTGGCCGCGACCAGCGCGCGCTCGGCCTCGGGCACGGGCAGCGCCTTGCTGCCGTCGACCAGCAGGCGGCGCTGCTTTTTCGCTTCCACCGTGCGGCTGTCCAGGAAGGCCGGGCGCTTGCGGTCGCGCAGCTGCGCGAGCAATTGCTGCACCACGCCCTGCGCCGAGTCGCGCTCGATCCAGCCGGCCTTGCCATCGGCCAGGGTGGCCGCGTACGTCGCGATCAAGGCTTCCACCAGCGTGGCGACGCGTTGCTCCGACTGGCCAAGCTCGGTCAGGCCGACCCGCAGGCTGGCCGCGAGGCGCACCAGTTCCCAGCTGGCCGGCGCCAGGGCAGCGCCATCGAAGTCGTTCAGGTCGAAATACACCAGGCCGTTGTCGCCCCGGTAGCTGCCGAAGTTTTGCAGGTGCAGGTCGCCGCAGCACCAGACCGCGGGCGCGGCCACGTCGTAGCCGGATGCGGCCAGGCGATCGTAAAACAGGCCATTCGTGCCGCGCATGAAGGTGAAAGGGGCACTGCGCAGCGCGCGGTATTTGCGCTCCAGGAGTTCCGGATCGCGGCCGGCGTTGGCTTTCTGGATGCGCTTGATAATATTCATTGGATGGGCGGCTGTGTTGGACACGGCATCATAGCGCGATTGCGTGGCCCTATAATCGGCAGCACGACATCCACATGAAAGGACATCCGATGCAGATCACTTTTACAGGGCGCAAGGTACTGATCACGGGTCCGACCGCCGGGATCGGCTTTGCGACCGCCCAGGCATTTGTCGCGGCCGGCGCCGCCGTCGTCGTGAATGGCCGCAGCCATGCCGGTGTCGACGCGGCGCTGGCCAGACTGGGCGGCGCGCAACTGGTGGCCGCGCATTCCGCCGTCGATGTCCTGATCAACAACCTGGGCGTGTTCGGTCCGCAGGATTTTTTCGAGACGCCCGACAGCGAATGGGAACGTTTTTTTCAGACCAACGTGATGTCGGGCGTGCGCCTGGCCAAGGCCTACGCGCCAGGCATGGTGGCACAGGGCTGGGGCCGGATCGTGTTCGTTTCGTCCGAATTGGCCGTGAACAGTCTGGCCGACATGATCCACGATGGTTTTTCGAAAAGCTCACCGGCCAGAGCCTGGAACAGGTCGCGGCCGACTTCGTGACGACGCAGCGCGCCAGCTCCATCCTGCGCCGCGCCGCGCCGCGCCGCGCGGGTCGACGAGGTGGCCAACATGATCGTCTACGTTGCGGGTCGATGGCGGCGTGGTGGACACCATCTTCTGAGCGGGCCCGCAGGCCATCGCTCGCATGCAGGTGTTGTAGAATGTGCAAGATCAATGATAAAAGGAAGGCCTTGGCGCTGGTGTCGACATCCATGAATTTTTCCTTTTACGTTCGCATGGTGTATTTCGTTTGCCTGGCCGGCGCCAGCGTCAACCATGCCCGCGCGAATATTGCGCATGGCCTGCTGTGGGATTATGGTGGGGTACCCCTGGTCTCCAGCATTTTTTGGACCGCACTCACGTTTCTCGATCCACTCGCGGCCATCCTTCTGCTGGTGCGCCCGCGCTGGGGTGTTGGCATGACGGTGGCCATCATTGTGGTGGATGTACTGCACAATAGCTGGCTCAATGACTACCTCGATGTGCCGCCGTCTGCCGCTTATTACGCCCAGGTGGCGTTTCTGATATTGGTTGCATCCACCGCAAAAATTGCCTGGGCCAAGGGCACGCCGCAAGCGCAGCCTGGCACCTGAGCCGTGCCAGCGCACCAACCGGAGCAGCACATCGTTTCCAGCCTTCTTTTGCGTAGTCGATTGCAATGGTACGCGCGCAGCACCGCGCGCTTGCTGCTGCGCCGCTGGCAGGCATTGCTGCTCGCATGCGGCGTGCTGGCAGCGGCCAATTCCTCCATTCTCGGCAATGCCAGGGCGCTCGGCTATCCGCTGCTGGTCATGTTCGAACCAGGACATGGCGCGCTCTGGCGTGGTGCTTATCTGTTACTGCTGCTGGCAGTGGCCGCAGCCTGGGTGCTGATGCAGCGCGATCAGATCGAGGGCGGCGGCTTCATGCAGTTCGCCCGCACGTTGCCATTTTCCCGGCGTCATCTGCGCCGGGTCGATATCGTGGTACTGGTGCTGGCCGATACGCCGCTGTTGCTGGTCGTGTGCTGCGCCGGGGTGGCATCGTTGCAGCGCGGCAGCACCGGTGCGGAGCTGGTATTGCTGATCGACGTTGCATTGCTTGGCTTGCTGACCCAGTTGTGCGCGCTCGAGCGTCGGCTGGATGCGGCGCTGGCGCCGGCGCTGGCGGGCCTGGCGCTGGGCGCGGCCAGCACCAGCAGCCTGGCACTGCCGGCAGGTTTGCTGGCAGGCGCGCTCGCCAGCCTTTTGCTGGGCGCGGCGATCCCGCGCGCGCGCATGCGCTGGCAGCGCGCCGGCATCCTGACGCCGCTGGCGCGCGCTGGCGCATCGCTTGCGCAGCGCCTGCCTCCGGCCGGGATGCTGTCCGTGCGCATCTTGTGCCGCGCACTGCGCGCCGAGGCCGCCGGCAAAGCGATTGCAGCGGCAAGCATCGCCGCTGCAGCGCTTGGACTGATGCGGATTTTCGACTACGATGCCCGGGCGTTCCCGCTGGCCCTGCTGGCCCAGGGCGTGGTCGCCCTGTGCGTGAGCGGCTTGTATCGTGGCATGCACATCGTGCACACCAGCAGTGCCGCTTATTGCGCAGCCTTGCCGCTTAAAAAGCAATGGTGGCGCTGGTACGATATCGCCACCCTGCTTGGCTTTGCCCTGCCATTCCTTGCGCTGCTGGGCGGGGCGCCGGTGTTGCATGGCGCCGTCGCGCCGGCGCATGCCGCCGCCGGCGTGGCGTCGTTTGCACTGCTGCTGGTCATGCTGCGCACCGTGCAACTTGCCAGCGAACGCCAGGCCGTGGTGCTGGTCGCGATCGTGACCGGCTGCTGGATCGCCGCCACGATTGCTTGCTTGACTTAGGAGGAAGATCCTTGCTGTATTTTGACCAGGTATGCAAAGCGTATGGGGACAAACAGGTGCTCGACCGGGTCAGCGCGCGCCTGCCTTCCGGCGTGTTCGCGCTACGCGGCCCCAACGGTATCGGCAAGTCGACCTTGCTGGCGGTGCTGTCCGGTGCGGTCGAGGCCGACAGCGGTGCGATCTGGATCGACCAGCAGCCCTTGCACACCGCGCCCGCAGCGGCCAGGGCCCGCCTGGGATATGCGCCCGACGAGTGCCCCGTGTATCCCTTCATGACGGGGCGCGAGCTGCTGGCGTTGGTCGCATCGGCCAAGCGCTGCGCGCTGACGGCGCAGGTAACGGCAATCGTGGCGCGTTTCGGCCTTGAGCGCTATCTGGATACCCGTTGCGGCCAGATGTCGCTCGGCACCCAGAAAAAACTGATGCTGGCGGCGGCCTGGATCGGCACGCCTGCCGTATTGTTGTTCGATGAACCGTCGAATGGACTCGATATGGACGCCCGCGCAGTACTGATCGACCTGCTGGCGGCAGGGCGCGCCAGCACGGTGGCGCTGATCTCGACCCACGACCATGAATTTTCCGATGCGATCGGTGCGACCCGCATCGAACTGGCTGACCTGGGTGCAGCGCACACCCCATGACGCCCACGCGATCCAGCCAGCCTGTCATCACGTCGATGACCAGCGACAGGATGCGCACACCGTGGGCCACAGGGTCGCATCCCAACCTTTAGATTAGCCATAGCTTCACGTCGCTATCATGGTCACTTCTGCAATGTTGTTGTGGCCGGCGCACTGGGGTCGGCATGGACAAGGATGGTGACATGAAGTCGTTGCAACCTGGTTTGCTGTGCATGATGCTCGCCTGCGGACGTCTCTGCGCTGCGCAGTCCGCCGCAGTCCCCCCGCCAACAGACGCACCCATGCAGGTGGTCCATGTCGATGGCCTGCGCGATGCCGACGAGCATGCGTACCGGCGCCTGATCAAGGGCATGGACGCGTTTGAAAAATACCATGCCCTCGCGCCCGCTGCTAGCCTGCGCTACCGGCTCTATCCGCGCCTGCCCGGCGTCAAGGCGGACGGCACCACGCTGACGATTCAGGGCTACAAGGTCAAGTTGCCGGTCGCGCTCGGGAGCGATTTGACCTTTGCCTTGCCGCGCGATGCGCAGGCGCTCGACGACAACGCCCAGGTCAGCACGAACCGCAAGTCGCGTAGTTTTGCCTGGCACCCTGAGGTGCGCAGCCCGGGCCTACCCGCCAATGCACGCCGCCTGGGCGACTTGCGCCTGGAATGCGAGATCGACCGGGCTGCGAAGCTGTTCGTGGGCCTGAGGTTGCCCACGTATTATGTGGTGGACGCTGCCGTCGATATCTGCACTACCTTGCCCGGCGGCGTCTGGATCTACTATGCCGATCGCGCCGTGTTCAGTGTGACCCTGGTGCACGGCAACCGTCGCGAAGCCCTGTTTTCCCGTCTTATGTACGGCAATCCCGCCAAGTGGATCCAGACATTCTATGATTTTTATCCGGTGCTGACCGATCGCACCTACATGCTCAGGATCGCCGACACCAGCTGGCCGGACGACACCCTGGTCGAACTTGACTACATGGACGATGCCGCTGTCGCCGACGCCTCGGCCACCCAGGCCATGCAAACCAGCCAACCATCGGGGACACCGTGATGACGCGTTCGATGCTGTTTCGTTTTATTCGACTGGCCCTGTCCGGCAGTCTCATCTTCGGCATGAGCGCTTGCGCCTCGCTTGGCCGGGACCCAGCCAGACCGCTTACGCACGAGGGGGTGCGGAAGGTGCTGACCATCGGCAGCAGTACCAAGGCCGATGTCAGCAAGCTCATGGGCGAGGCCAAGGTCAATACCTTCGACAGTGGCTACGAGGTATGGGCCTACGACTACAAGGCGGACGTACCGATGTTCGTGGGATTTCTGCCGGTGGTGGGCACGATCGCCAGCGTGGTCGACGCAAGCACCCGCGACCGCGAGCTGGCAATCTTGTTTGACAAGGACGGCATTGTCAGAAAATACCAGCTGCGCGAAGCGCCATCGCAGGCGGAGCGCTTGCTGGCGCCACACTGAAGACAGGTGCAAGCATGGCAAGGTGGCGTCAGCGCGGCGCCATCGCCTGCCGGGTGACGACATCGATGTGATTGGCTATAACTTCAGCGGATGGACAAGGATGGTGACATGAAGTCGTTGAAACCTGGTTTGCTGTGCATGCTGGTCGCTTGCGGACGTCTCTGCGTTGCGCAGTCCGCCGCAATCCCTCCGCCAACAGACGCACCTATGCAAGTGGTGCATGTCGATGGCCTGCGCGATGTCGACGAGCATGCGTACCAGCGCCTGATCAAGGGCATGGACGCGTTTGAAAAATACCATGCCCTCGCGCCCGCTGCGAGCCTGCGCTACCGTCTCTATCCGCGCTTGCCCGGTGTCAAGGCGGACGGCACCACGCTGACGATTCAGGGTGACAAGGTCAAGCTGCCAGTCGCACTCGGGAGCGATTTGCGCTTCACCTTGCCGCGCGATGCGCAGGCGCTCGACGACAACGCCCAGGTCAGCACGAACCGCAAGGCGCGTAGTTTTGCCTGGCACCCGGACGTGCGCAGCCCGGGCCTGCCTGCCAATGCGCGCCGCCTGGGCGACTTGCGCCTGGAATGCGAAATCGACCGCGCCGCAAAGCTGTTCGTGGGCCTGAAGACGCCGCTGTATTACGTATTCGACGCTAGCGTCAATCTCTGCACCACCTTGCCCGGCGGCTTCTGGACCTACTATGGCGATCGCGCCGTGTTCAATGTGACCCTGGTGCACGGCAACCGTCGCGAAGCCCTGTTCTCCCGTCTTATGTACGGCAATCCCGCGAGGTTAATCCAGACGCACTATGATTTTTTCCCCGTGCTGACCGATCGAACCTATATGCTCAGGATCGCCGACAGCAGCTGGCCGGACGACACCCTCGTCGAACTTGACTACATGGATGATGCCGCTGTCGCCGATGCCTCGGCCACCCAGACCATGCAAGCGAGCCAACCCTCGGGGACACCGTGATGACGCGTTCGATGCGATTTCGCTGTCTTCGACTGGCCCTGGCCTGCAGTCTCATCGTCGGCATGGGCGCTTGCGCCTCGCTTGGCAGGGACGCAGCCAGGCCGCTCACGCACGAGGGCGTGCGCCAGGTGTTGGCCATCGGCAGCAGTACCAAGGCCGATGTCAGCAAGCGCATGGACGAGGCCAACATCAATACCTTCGACACTGGCGACGAGGTGTGGGCCTACGATTACAAGGCGGGCGTACCGCTATTCGTGGGATTTCTGCCGATGGCAGGTGCGATCGCCAGCGTGGTCGACGCAAGCACCCGCGGCCGCGAGCTGGCAATCCTGTTTGACAAGGACGGCATTGTCAGAAAATACCGGTTGCGCGAAGCGCCATCGCTGGCGCAACACTGAAGGCAGGTGCAGCATGGCAAGCTGGCGCCAGCGCGGCGCCTCACGCCACGTAAAACAGCACGGTAATATAGTGGCAGATACTGCCGCCCAGAACGAACAAATGCCAGATCCCGTGCCCATGGCGCACCTTGTGGTCGGTCGCATAAAACGCGATGCCCACCGTATAGAACAGGCCACCCGCCGCCAGCCAGGCGAAGCCGTGCCAGCCCAGTGCGGCAATCAGGGGCACGATGCCGACCACCGCCAGCCAGCCCATCAACACGTAGATGACCAGCGACAGGATGCGCGCGCCGCGGGCGTACCAGATCTCCTGCACGATGCCGAACAGGGCCAGAGACCACACCACGCCGAACAGCGACCAGCCCCAGGCCCCGCGCAGCGTGACGAGCGTAAACGGCGTGTAGCTGCCGGCAATGAGCAGGTAAATGGCGCAATGGTCCATCTTGCGCAGCACGTCCTTGGCCGTGCCGCGCACGCTGTGGTAGAGGCTCGATGTGGTGTACAGCGTCAGTAACATGGCCGCGTAGATGCTGAAGCTGACTATTTTCCATGGGTCGCCAGCGCGCTCGGCCACGGCGATCAGCAGCACCCCGCTGACCGCGGCCAGGGCCGCGCCCACCAGATGGGTGATGCTGTTGAAACGCTCGCCGTAATACATGTCGCACCGTTTCTCGAAAAATGCCTCCAGGTCAGGCGTATCCCGTCACGGTAACAGAATTGTCTGCGCGCGTGAGGATCAGACCCGGTTGTTCGAACTGCGCACCCGCAGCGCGCCGGCCAGTGCGAAACCGGCCAACAAGAGCGCCAGCGAAGCCGGTTCCGGCACCTGCGCGGCGCTGTCGAAGGTGAGGTCGTCCATCACGTACGACGCTTGTGCGCTGCTCAATACAACCAGCGTGTCAATCGCGCTGTTCCAGCCGGCATCCAGGAACGCGGGTGCGCTTGACAGTTGCAGCATCGACGAGCTGGCGACCAGCTGGCCGGCCAAGTACAAGTCGAAGCGCACGCTGTTGTCGGCGTCGCCGGCGAACCAGGCGCCGTCGAACACGGTCGGCGCCAGGAAGCGGATGGTGCTGGCAATCGGCCCGCCGTCGATCCAGTCGGTGGTCACGCGGCCGGTGCCGGAATGGGCGGTGAACGGCGCCTGCTCGCTGGTGAAGACGGACAGGCCGGCACCGGACCAGTCCAGGCCACCGTAGTTGCCGGGCACAAGCGCGTAACTGTCGGGGCCGACGAGATCGTCGAAATGGAGGACGGTGGCCGAGGCGAAGGGTGCGCACAGAGCGAAGGCGAGGCTGGCGCCGACCTTGCGGATAAGCGGATGCATAGGATTCCTTTTAGATGAATGATCAGATCAGGCCCAGGGCCGGGTCGCTGATGGTGTGGCGCCCGGTTTCGACGCGGCCGGCGAAGCGGCGCAGGTAGTCGGGCTGGCTCGATACCGTGGCGCTCAAGTCGTACCAATAGGCATTGCCGGCCAGCGGGATGCGCACCGTCAGCTCACTGCGCGGCGCCAGCGTATGGAGCTGCTTGAGGGGCGCATAGGCGTTGGCCAGCAGGTTGAAGGTGCAGGGCGCCGCGCCCAGGTTCAGCAGGCGCAGCACCAGTTCACCGGTGCCGGCGTCGCAGCGCACGTGCACGTCCGGACGGGGCTGGCCGGCCGCGACCGCGCGCAGGGCACTGCCCGTGAAATGACGGTGGTAGCCGTTCGGCCCCAGCACCCACAGGTCGTACCCGCCGCCGACTGCCGGCGCCCAGCTGTCGACCAGCGATTTGCCCGCTTCGACGGTGTAGCGGCGTGGTACGGCGGCCAGGTCCTTGCGGTCGTACACGTGGAACACGGCGCCCTGGCGGCCGGTATTCGAGAAGGTCAGCGCCACCCGCACAGCAGCCATGGTGGCGCCGGGCTGGACGTCGCAGGTGGTTGCCAGTTCATACGGCAGAGCGCGCGACGGGCGCGTGCCGACCGCCTGCACGGGCAGTTGCGGCGTTGCGGGTGGCACAATTTGCGCCAGCGCTTGCTGTGCGGCGCGCAGCGCGTCGGCCTGGCTTTTGCTGGTGCGGCCGGCCAGCACCGGCAAGGCCTCGGTGTTCGGCGTGACGAAATTGAACGCGCTGGTCAGGTCGCCGCAGACGGCGCGCCGGAACGGGCTGATATTCGGTTCCCTGACACCGAAGCGCGCTTCCAGGAAGCGCAGCACCGAGGTGTGGTCGAACACCTGCGAGTTGACCCAGCCGCCGCGGCTCCACGGCGAAATCACAAACAGCGGCACGCGCGGGCCGGGCCCGTACACGCGCCCGTCCGCAGCCGGCTGGCGGGTGCTGCCCGCCGGGCGGCCGTGGGTGTAGTACTCGGCGCCCAGATCGGCCTGCGCCAGCGTGGTCTGGCCGGCGTAGCCGCCCTTGCCGTCGGGCGAAGGCGCGCTGGGCGAGGGTACGTGATCAAAGTAGCCGTCGTTTTCGTCGTAGTTGACGATCAGAACGGTCTTGCTCCAGACCTCGGGGTTGGCCGTCAGTGCATCGAGGATCTGCTGGACGAACCACGCGCCCTGCACCGGGCTGGACGGGTCGGGATGTTCGCAGTAGATCGACGGCGCGTTGATCCACGACACCTGCGCCAGCTTGCCCTCGCGGATGTCGCGCCTGAAGGCGTCCAGGTACTGTTCGGGCTGGGTGCCGGGCAGGGTGTTGGCGATGCCCTTGTAGAGCGGGTTGTTGGCGTTGTCGCTGGCCGCGTCATACGCGTGGTAGGGCACGGCCTGGCCGGTGCTGGTATAGGGCCGGCCGGGCGAACCGCCACTGGAGACGGGGTAGCCGGACGCGATATTCGCGCGCCGGAACTGGCGGAACGCGCCCAGCATGTTGTCGCCCCATTCGTCGGGCATGTTCTGGTAGCTGATCCAGCGCACGCCGGCCGCCTCGAGCCGCTCGGCATAGGTGGTCCAGGTGTAGCCGGTATTCACGCCAGCGGCGGTGCCGTCGATGGCGTCCCACTCGTTGGTGACGAAAGCGGTGCCTGTGGGCACCGCGCCGTTGGTGCCGGTCAGGAAGAACGAACGGTTGGCGTCGGTGCCGGTGTGCATCGCGCAGTGATACGCGTCGCACACCGTGAAGGCATTTGCCAGCGCGAAGTGAAACGGAATTTCGTTCTGCTTGAAGTAGCCCATCGAGATGCTGGTCTTGTAGCGCGGCCACTGGTGCATGCGGCCGTTGTCCCAGGCATTCTGGCTGTCGTTCCAGTCATGCGGCGTGCCGTTGGCGCGCTGCGCGTTGCCCACGCTGGCGTCGAGGTGGAAGGGCATCATCAGGTTCCCGTTGGCCATGCGCTGCTGCCAGACATTGCGCCCGTCCGGCAGCGGGATCGGGAAGCGGTCGCCGAAGCCGCGCACGCCGGGGAGGGTGCCGAAATAATGGTCGAACGCGCGGTTCTCCTGCATCAGGATGACCACATGTTCGACGTCCTTGATGGTGCCGGTCGCGTTGTTGGCCGGGATCGCCAGGGCGCGCTGTATGGATGGCGGAAAGCTTGCAAACGTGGCGGCGGCGATGCCCGTACGGGCGCTGCTGCGCAGGAAACTGCGGCGTGAAGTCATGACGTTTTTCCGAAGACGTTGGGGGACGCGCACAGGCAACGCGCGTTGCTTGATGGTTGTCTTGCCGATACGACTGCTGACGTCGCCAATGTAAGGCGCGTGCATGACGGCAAGATGACAGAGGACCATGGACGACCTTGCCCACGCGTCTCTTTCCCGGTGGTGATTGCGGAACAAGCTGTTTTATAATTACAAGTTCGCAACTTTTTTCCATTCCTTCACGAAGCCAGAGCTGGCTGTTGGCGCAGATAGACATCACCCTATGACACACATGAAAACAACGATGATTTTTCGCAAAGCTGCGCTTTTCAGCACGGTCGTATCCCTGTTACTGGTCTGCACGGTTGTCCAGGCTGAAACAAGCACGGCACCGGCACTTGCACCGGATATCGCCAGGGATTTCGTTCGTGCCCACACGCTGCTCGATGTGGGCGGCGGCAGAAAGATGCATTTGTATTGCCGTGGCGAAGGGGCGCTAACGGTGATGTTTGACGCGGGTCTGAGCGATTGGTCCAGCATCTGGGCGCTGGTTCAGCCGCGCATTGCAAGCCGCACGCGCGCCTGCACTTATGACCGTGCCGGGATGGGGTATAGCGATCCGTCGAATCGACCAAGTACACCGTTCAACATCGTTGAAGATTTGCGTCATTTGATCAAAGCGGCAGGCATTCCGGGCCCGGTCTTCCTGGTAGGGCATTCGCTGGGTGGCTTCAATATGAAGCTGTTTGCCGCCAGCTATCCCGCCGAAGTGGCAGGCCTGGTCCTGGTTGACCCAACGGAAGAGTTGGAAGAGGCGCGGGCGCGCCAGCTGGTGACGGCGAAATTCGGCGCCGCAACATTTAAAAAAATGTATTCGGAAGAAAATGGCGTTTCAGCCTGGCTCGCGCATTTCCAGCAATGCACGGACGCGGCCAGAAAGCAGGATCTGGATCCGCTCTCGGATCTGTATAAACAGTGCACCGATCCTGTCCATCCGCCCCTGGGATCCCTGATCGCCCAACACCGCGCAACGGTACAGGTGCGCTATGCCTACCAGGCCGCCCAGGCTTCAGAAGCGCGCAATTGCGTGATCGCGCCCAACCCGGATCTCGATGCGCAATACGCCAGGATATTTGGCAAGAAAAACGCGCTTGGCAATCTACCGTTGATCGTGTTGAGTCACAGCATTAAGGACAAGACATCGCCCTTTCCGGACGAGGATCAGGTTGTCTTGCTGGCCTTGCATGAGCAGACCACGGCGTCGTCTACGCGCGGACGACATCGTGTGGTGCCGGACACGCGTCACAACATCGAAGTCGATGATCCCCAATCCATCGTGCTGGCAATTAATGATGTTCTGGACATGCTTGGCGTAGCGCCATAACGTACAGAAATAGCACCGTAAGGTGCGTGCGCTGTGGATCAGACTGTATGAGACCTGGATAGCGGTTGGTGACCGTCTGATTCCGGTCACGGCACCCCGGTCCATCGCATCCCGGTCGATTTCATTCGCCGACATCCCGATGCCACTGTCGGGATGCAACACCAGGACGCACGAGAAGCCGGGATGCGAGCCGTCCTCTAAGATCACATGCGTCGCATGGCGATCCGTTCGCGTACCAGTGTTTCAAACGGCAGGCCTTGCACGGGTTCCAGGATCTAGCCGGCCAGATGCGCCGCGCCGCGTCGAAGCCGGCGCGCGTCGACGCGGCGACCAGCACGCGCAGCCGGTCGGGACACGACACCGCGCTTGGAAAATCAGGCGCAGCCTCGGGGCTGTTCGGCAGCAAGCCGGAGACGTGGCCAGAGGGGGTGACAACAGCAAGGCGGTTGTCCGCCGACGTGATCGGCGTGATGTTTGTATCGCATCCATTGAGCAGCCCTGCGTGACGTGGTGGTGGACTGGGCAATGTACCAAATTGACCATAACGAAAATCAATATTGCGATCGTCGGCAGGCTGGTGTGCCAGACGGTCGCAAACCAGCATTGGATTCCCCCGCATGTTCTTGCAACATTGCAGCCATCGTCTGGTAACACCAGCGCTATCGATCAAGACGCGACTGACCTGGAGCCGCGATGGACTGCAGCTCAACGGGAGCTAATCGGGTACCAGGAGATCAAAGACGTCTTGCCGGTTGGCAACCAGGCGCAAGGTCGCCGCTTCGCATTCCACCAGTTCCATTTTTTGCCGCAGCAACGCCATGCCGTGTTCCAGTTCAATCACCCGTAAGCTTTCCAGGTCCATGCCGATCTGGTGCACACCAGTTGCCGGTAGCGTCACCTGGTCGGGGCGGTATGGTATGCCGTTATGGCGATTACCCAACAGCACCATGCCTTGCACCCGGCCGCGCACCGTCATCGGGAAAGCCAGCTCGCACGGCAGAATTGCCCGCTCGGCGAGGTCGGCGACGCGATGGCTGTGGCGCAAATCGATCGCGACATCGTGGTCGACGCCGACGCTGGCGGGCGCATCCGCCAGCGTGGAGTACGTCATTGCATAGTTGCCGCTGGCGTCGACTGCATAGATCGCCACGCCAATGGCACCAGAAAACGCCGTCACGGCCTGGACGAATTTTTCCTGCAAGGCTGCGGTTTCCGAGATATGGGCCGCAATGTCGAGAAACCGACGCAAGTTCTCCGCCGCCTGATAAGCGATCATGCAAGGGTGTACCTGCGTCGGCCGCCAGAATTATTTTTGCGTTTCCTGGCTGGCTGCAAAGCGACCGCGACGATCGTGATGTGCACACCGCGCAAGGCCAACGCCCGCGTCCCAAGCAGGCTCGGTTCCGTGTTGTTGCACCCGGAGGAGACTGGGTCGGCTTCAAGATCCGACAGATGCAATGCCGCTCAGGAACCGTTCAAAGCCCGCTTGGAAAAGGCATGTGTGAGCGCCGTTCATTCACCCACGCCTCGGATGAGGACTTGATCTTCGGCAGCGCAGCGACGATGGCCGGATCCGTGCTAAGGCTCAATTTCGAGAGCTTGCCCCATGCCCGTAGCTGCGGCTCGTCGCCCACGAACACCAGTACGAATGGCGACTGGACGACGGTATCGATCACGTTCACGACGCATTCACCGGGCTTTCTGCAATAAGTACTGCTGGTGCTGCGCCCGGGTTCGGACAATTCGTAATGACGAAACAAATAGCGGGTGCCTTGCACCTCCACATTTTCTGACCGCCACATCTTGCTGTCATCAAAAATCTTGTCAGTCGCGCTGACCGAGATCCCCTTTTCCAGTCGCGCAACCTGGACGCGGCCGATCGAGGTGCCGGCGGCGCAACCGGCGAGGCTGAGCGCCAGTGCAATCATGGCAAATGACGTGTTGTAGCGCATGGGTGCTTGTCGATACCTTGGTGAGTTCAGCTCGCATCTGACCAGGACGGTCGCTCGACGGCGCTGCTTTTTGCCATTCGAAATTGATTGCCTGAGTGAATCTTTTTAGCAGGGTAGGGTGAAATCGTGCGGATAGCAAGCCGCCAGGACCGTCTGTTGGGAAAGTGGCACAGTGCGCAGCCAGGGGATGGCTGAGGATCGGTCCCTGTGGTGTCAGGCCTTTGTCAGCACCGCCCCGCCTGGCGATGCTGCGCAAGCGCCGTATCGGGAAATGGCTGCCGCATCACTCGAGAGCGGCAGACCATGCTTTGCGATCATGAAGAGGACAAGTTCAATCCGGTCATCTTGACAACAACGAAGGTGAACAGCCCGATGGCCAGGGCCGCCAGCACGGCCACTGCAGCTACCTTGGCGCCTGCGCGCAGCACGGCGCGCCGCCCGTTCAGTTTCTTGCCCTGGTCGTAGTGCCACTTGATGGCGAAGAACATGCCCGTGCCAAGCACAAGCGCCTTGAACGCCACGAAGATTACGGGGATCCATTCCATCATTTTGCGTATTTCCAATCCATTACTTGAGACTACCCATCGTGAGGATCACTACCTCAACATGCTGCTTGAGCAGCTTCATTTTTGTTCTGACCATCGCCCTGCCATCTGTTTCAAGCTGTCACGCATGCTTGGCGCGTGTTGCTGCAGGTTCTGATGCATACTACTTTAAAGCAATCTCCATACATTGAGACAAAATGTCCCAGTTGAAAACCATACAAGATGATCCTGTGCCTGTCTGGTTGCCGCGCCTGGTCGGCAACAAAGGGCCACGTTTCCTGCAAATTGCGGACGCCTTGCAGGCTGCGCTGGTGGACGGATCGCTGGCGCCGGGTGACCGTCTGCCGCCGCAGCGCCAGTTGGCAGCGCAGCTGGGCGTCGACCTGACCACGGTCACGCGCGCCTACGACGAAGCCAGGCGGCGCAACTTGCTGGAGGGCCGCGGCGCGCGCGGCACATATGTCGCGGCCCCGAAAGTCGTGTTGAATCCCATCCTCGACCTGAGCATGAATACCCCGCCACCGCCAGATGGGGTGGACTTCGACGACCTGTTGAAACAAGGTCTGTCGCAAGTACTGATGAGGGCAGACAATGCCTTGCTGATGACCTACCACCTGGCCGGGGGCAGCGAGGCCGACCGCAAGGCGGGCGCCAGATGGCTCGCGCCCATGTTTGGTAATCTGGATGCCCGCCAGATCGTGGTCTGCCCGGGTGCGCAAGCGGCGATCGCCGCATTGATCCTTGCGCTGACGCAGCCTGGCGATGTAATCCTGGTCGAGCCCATGAGTTATCCCGGCTTGCTCACTGCAGCGGCCCAATTCGGCCGCCACGTCATTGCCGTGGACGCGGACCAGCACGGGATGGTGCCGGAGATGCTAGAAGCCGCTTGCCGCCAGCACAAGCGGGCGCTGGTCTATCTGAATCCGACATTACAGAACCCGACCGCCATCACCATGCCGGAACACCGGCGCAAGGAACTGGCCGGCATCGCGCAGCGCTGCAAGGTCGGCATCATCGAGGACGATCCCTACTGGCTCCTGGCCGATGCAGCGCCACCGCCTGTGGCCAGTTTCGCGCCGCAGCAGGTATATTACATTTCCACCCTGTCGAAATGCCTGACGCCCGGGTTGCGGGTCGCGTTCGTGCTGCTGCGTGATGCGCAGCTGCGCGAGCGTTTCCTGGTCGCGCTGCGATCGTTTGCACTGATGGTCGCGCCCCTGACCGCCGCGCTGGCCACCCAGTGGATCGTCGACGGTTCGGCGCAGGGCTTGATGGAAGGCATACGCACGGAGGCGCGCCTGCGCCACCGCATGGCGCGCACTATTCTGGCGGGGCGCTACAGCGGCGCGGGAGATGGCCTGCATGTCTGGCTCGCCTTGCCGTCGTATTGGCACGCCACAGAGCTGGCCCGGGTTGCCGGGGGCGAGGGCATCGCCGTCACGTCGGCGCAGGCATTCGCCACCGGCAGCGCATCCGTGAATGCCATCCGCATCTCTTTGGGCAACATCAAGGACCGGGCGCGCTTGCAGGTGGGTCTGCAACGGCTGTCTCATGTGCTGGCGCAGCGACCGGAGTCGTTCAGCGCAGCGGTGGTGTGACTGGCCAGAATCCGCTCTGCTTCATGGCTTGATTGGCGCGAAATCCAGCGCATTAGCCCCACGGCATTTCGCCTTTGGCGACTTTGGCGCCAATCTGCAATGCAATGCCCATCCCCAAATCCGGATAAAGCGTCGTCATGGCGGCGATCAGTTCGGCACTATTGGCAGTCTTCGCCAACGCCTCGTCGAATGCGAGCAGGTAATCACGGGTAAATTTCACGGCCGAGATATCGGTGGCGGCCGCGGGCGTCATGTGGCCAGGAATAACGCTGATCGGTTTACGTGCCGCCATGGCATCCAGATTCTTGATCCAGCTCGCACGCGCGGCCACCGTCGCTGTGTCGGCTGTCCACACGTGGGTGCCGGAGAACACCAGCACGCCGCCCAGCACCATTTTCAGCGAAGGCGACCACAGATAGCGACGATTCGCCATGCCAGTCGCATCCACGATGTCGATGGTGTGATTTTCTAGATGCAAGCTGGGGCCATCGAACGCTTCCGGGATGACGATGTCAGCCAGCGTTTGCGGACCGTTTTCTTTCAGCTGCGGCCCCCAGGTCGCCAGCTTTTTGTCAACGCTGGCCTTGATCGCGGCGATGGTCGCTGAGGCGGCGACAATCCGCGCTTGCGGGAACGCCGCCTTGAGCGGGCGCAGTCCAAAGTAATAATCCGGATCGCTTTGGCTGATGTAGATCATGGTCAGTTTTTTGCCGGTTTTTTTGATGGCGGCGATCAGCGTTTGCGCATCTGCAAAAGTGAATCCAGCGTCAATCAGTATGGCCTCCGTGGCGCCACTGATCAGCACGGGCGCGCGGAAGAAGCCATTTTCACCGGCAGGGAAATGGGCCTGACGCAGGCCAGCGTTAGCAGCAAGGGCAAACTTGCTGCCCATCATGGCCGTGGTCACGCCAGTCGCGGCGGCGGTTTTCAACAGGTCGCGTCTTGTCATCATGTTCTTCTCACTTTCAATCGGATTAAAAATTGCACTACCGGGTACATGGCTGCGTCGCGCAAGCGCGCCGCAACTGCGCTGATAACGCGTTCGGCTCGGCGTAGCGCCCCGGCGACCGTCGTATTCATCAAACATGCCATGCCGGAGTCAACATGGCGTCGATCTTAACGCCATTTAATTGAACTTTAAATACATACGTGATATACAAGCCGTATGCTAAATCCATACAATCAAAATGAGGTAGGCCTCGGTGAGTTGAGTAATCTGCGGCGCCTGGCGTATTTCGCCGCCGTGGTCGAAACGGGATCGTTCACCGCCGCCGCCGAGCGCCTTGGCATCACCAAGGCCGTGGTGAGCCAGCAGGTGGCGCGATTGGAGCAGGAATTTCGTACCTCCCTGCTGGTGCGCACCACGCGCAAAGTGCAGCCCACCGAGGTCGGGCAGGCGTTTTATTTGCGCTGTGCGCGCATCCTCGGTGAAGCGGAAGCGGCGTTCGGTGAACTCGCTGACGCGGTCGCGGATCCGGTTGGCACGCTCAGGCTGACTGCGCCGTTTGATTACGGCATCAATGTCGTCGTGCCAGCCATCGCATCCTTTACCAAGCGCTACACTGACTGCAAGGTCGATGCGGTGTTTAGTGATCAAACACTGGACCTGATGTCAGGCAGCATCGAACTGGCGATTCGTGTTGGATGGTTGGCGGACAGTAATTTGCAGTCGCGCCAAATCGGCACGTTTCGTCAATTGCTCGTAGCGCCGCCAGGGTTGCGCTCCCAGCTTGAAAAATTGACCAGCCCGGCGCAGCTGGCCGATCTGCCATTCGTCGCCAATACTGCCTTGCGAGAGCCGTTGCGATGGGAGTTCACACGTCACGAGACGGAGCGTTCAAGCTTGACCGGGCAGGCCGCCATTTTTCTCGACACCACCCTGGCGGTACGCGAAGCTGTCCGGCAAGGCGCCGGGCTATCGGTGCTGCCTGATTACGCACTCGCCGACGATCTGGCAAGCGGACGTTTGCTGCATGTGTTGCCGCAATGGCAGTTACCAGCAGGCGGCATCCATGTCGTTTTCCCATCTGCGCGCTTTCGCCCGGTCAAGGTGCGCGCCTTCGTGGACGTGTTGGCGAGTCATGAAAAAGCGCGTTATGCGAATGCCGCAACAACTTAAAACATCACCGTAGCAACAGCACCGTCTCTGCTTCTTGCGCCAGCGCGCAGGTGCACCGCCGCTCCTGGATTAACGCTACATCCGGATGAAGTTGTGGGTGGACAACGGTCCGAACGGCAAGGAGGTGAGCGGTCCGCCAACATCGAGTGCACCGAGGTCGACCGCGATAAAACCGGCCGCTTCCATGATCGCGCGCACCTCGGCCTTGGCCGCGGCGTCGTCACCGGCGTAGAACAAGACCCGCTTGCCACCGGCCACATCCGGCTCGTTGAGCACATTCACGTCGTTGTGGTTAAAGGCTTTCACGACGCGCGCGCCCGGCACGTACTGGCCGATGATCTGGCTCGAGTGCTTTCCACCGAGGTCGACAGCCTTGATGCCGTACGCTGCCAGCGGGTTGCTCGCGTCCTGCGCATCCGGTGACGTGGCCGGGTCGAAGAACGCCACCGGGTTGGTGCCGTCAATCACGATGCGACCGTCCCACGCCGGCAGGCTGCCCAGCACTTTTTCCGCGTCGACCCAGCGCACCGCGACCAGCACGATGTCGGCGCTGGCCGCCTCTTCGACGGAGCCTGCCTTGATCGTGGGACGCAACTCGTTGACCAGGTCGGCCAGCGAGGCCGGTCCGCGGCTGTTCGAGATGGTGGCCGAGAGGCCTGCTTTGGCGAGAAGGCGGGCGAAGCTGGCGCCCAGCGCGCCAGAACCAATGATGCCGATAGTCATGATGTTTCCATTAGGATGAGGTGGATGGCTTGTCTGCCTGGGGCCATTCCAGGATCTTGTCGTTTCTAGTGTTAGTAACAGTGGACTATAATCAGTTTCAATTATTACTTGAAGGTAAAGCCATGGAGACGCTGGCCAATCTGGAATCCTTCGTCCGCAGCGCCGAGAGCGGCAGCTTTTCTGCGGCCGCGCGCCGACTCGGCCTGACACCGGCGGCGGTTAGTCGGAATGTGGCGTTTCTTGAGCGCAACTTGGGCGTGCGATTGTTTGCGCGCAGCACCCGTGGCCTGACGCTCACGGAAGCGGGTGAACGGTTTCGAGGCTCTGTACAGAGCGGTCTCGACGGGATCCAGGAGGCCATTGCCGACATCAAGGTCAATGCCGGGCAGCCGGCCGGCGTATTGAAGCTGAGCGCAGCCCCCGGCTTTGGCATGGATTTTTTGTTGCCGCTGATGCCGGCGTTCCTGGCGCGTTATCCGGGCGTGACGCCCGATTGGGTGTTTGACAGCCGCCCGCTGGAGCTGATCGCAGGCGGCTTCGATGCGGCGTTCGGCGCGGGCTTCGAGCTGCCACCGGGTGTGGTAGCGCGCGAACTGGCACGCGTGCACTTGATCGCGGTCGCCGCGCCGGCGCTGTTACAAGGCCAGCTTCGCCCCAGAGATCCGGCCGGACTTGCCGCATTCCCCAGTGTGGTGATGCGCTCACCCATGACGGGGCGCGTGCGCACCCAAGTTATGCGCAACAAGGCTGGCGCCGAAATGACGGCGAAGCAGCGGGCGGTGATGCTGGTGAACGATCCGGATGCGCTCAGCCGCGCGGTGGTGCTCGGCCTTGGGGTCGGCTTGATACCGGTGTCGCACGCCGCCCCCCATCTTGAAAGCGGCGCGCTGGTCCGCATGTTGCCCGCCTGGTATGGCGATGTCGGCGCGATCTCCCTCTATTTCACCAGTCAGAAACTGTTGCCGGCGAAGACGCGCGCGTTTGTCGATTTTGTCGTCGAGGCGTTCCGCTTGCAGCAGCTGCCGCACTTGCTGGCCGACCAATAGGGGGGACCTGCATCAGGCCTGCAAATACCATGGATGTGGAAAAAAATTGAAAATAGTCCTGATTGGATACGGCAGCATCGGCCAGGCGCTCACGCCGATGCTGCTTCGCCACTTCCCGCAACTGGAATCGATTCGCGCCTTCGCCGCCGACGATCGTGGTCTTGCCGTGGCGCAGCAATACGGGGTGCTGTTCGCGCTGCATGCACTCACTGCCGATAATTTCCGGCGGGTTCTCGCGGCGAGCCTTGCCCCCGGTGATTTGCTGATTAACGTTTCGGTCAACGTTGCATCGCTCGCCTTAATTGCATGGTGCCGCAAGAATCTGGTGCTGTACCTCGATACCTGCCTGGAACCCTGGGCGGGCGGTTACGAGTATGCGCAGATCACCAACTACGCGCTGCGCGAGCAGGCAATGCGCTTGCGCGGCAAGGGACCGGTGACGGCGTTGGTGGCCAACGGTGCGAACCCCGGCCTGATCACGCATTTTGTGAAAATGGGCCTGGAAGAACTTGCGCTGATCAAAGGCGTCAAGTTCTGCGGGAATCACGCGCAGCTGGCGCTGGACCTTGGCGTGAGCACGGTGCAGATTGCCGAATGCGATACGCAGGACGATCAGCGGCCCCACCCGCGCAACACCTTTGTCAATACCTGGTCGGTGGACGGTTTCATCGCGGAGCTTTGTCACCAACCGGTCGAAATGGGGTGGGGCTCCCACGAAGGGCCGCGCAATGATGTACGAGGCTTTGACAGGTCATGCAGTGTGACCATGCCGGGGCGGACCGGATTGGATACAAGGGTGCGCTCCTGGGTGCCTTCGGTCGGTGAGCAGGCGGCGCATCTCGTGACGCACCACGAGGCACACTCCATTGCAGACATGCTGACCGTGCGCGAGCACGGCCTGGTCCGGTACCGTCCCACCGTGTACTACGCCTACCGGCCGTGCGAGCAAGCCAGGGAGATGATCGACCGTTTGCGCAGAAAAGTCGCGTGCGTGCGCGCGGTCGAGAAAACCGTCATGCAACATCCTGTGACGGGACAGGACGAACTTGGCGCGCTGCTGATTCACAATACCGGCGCTTACTGGTATGGTTCTACCCTTACTGCTCAGCAAGCCAAAGCACTGGCGCCTTGCAACAACGCCACCTCGATGCAGGTCGTCGCGACGATCGTCGCATCGATCAAGTGGATGTTGCTGCACCCGCATGAGGGCGTGATCGAGCCGGAGGATGTCGATCACAATTTTGTCCTCCATGATGCTTTGCCCTGCCTCGGCCACGTAGGCGGCGTCGAAACTGGCTGGCGACCCGCGGATGTAGATCGCCCCCAGCTTCAGGACTACTTGATCCATTCAACATGAAAAAATCGAAAGCTGTACCGCTCCTTCTGCTTGGCTCGACTGCTCTGCTGGCGGGATGCACGCGCAATCCCGCTGACCGGCAGCAAGTCCAGGAGGTGCGTCAGGACGCCTACTCGACGGTCGAAGCCTGCGACCGTGACTGGGTCGACGATGCGTGCGTGCGTAGCGGCGGCGGCTACCTTGGACCGCGCTATTTTTATAGCCATGAGAACCGCACGCCTTACGTTATCGACAGTCAGGGCCGCACCCGCGCCATGCCCGGCCACTACGGCGCCTACAACGGCTACGGCAGCGGCGCTGCCGCTGCTCCGGCAAATTCGCCGGAGCGCACCACCATCGTCACCGCGCAGCGCGCTGCATCGATTTCGCGCGGCGGCTTCGGTGGCGGTCGTAGCAGTGGCTCGTTCGGAGGCTAGATGCAACGCATTCGTGTAGACGAGCGTGCCAACAAGGCGCTGCGCCTCGAAGCGCGCGGTCTGTCCTTCCACGCATGGGACAACTATTGGAAAGAAACAGCGGCATACAGGTTCACCGCCCTCCAGGTGGACCGCATCGAGGCGGCGACCAACGAGTTGCTGCACATGCTGGAAGAGGCCGGTGAGTATCTCGTGAACAATCAGCAGCTCGGCCTGCTTGGCATCCCGCCGCAGTTCCACGACGCTGTCACGGCGTCGTGGCGCAACGAGGCGCCCACGCTGTACGGTCGGTTCGACTTCGCCTTCGACGGTGAGGGCTGCCCGAAGATGTTGGAGTTCAACGCTGATACACCGACATCGCTGCTCGAGAGCGCCGTGTCGCAATGGGACTGGTTACAAGACGTGATGCCGCACGCCGACCAGTACAATTGTTTGCACGACAAGCTGGTGAAGCAGTGGCACATCATCATGACGAAGGGTCGTCCGACCGGTGCGCTGCCGCGGCGTATCCACTTCGCATCGGTCTCGGACAACGAGGAAGACTGGATCTGCGTCCACTACCTCATGGACACGGCAGTCCAGGCGGGTTTCGACGTGCAGCACGTCTTCACCGAGGCGCTGGGCTTCAACCATGACACGGGCTACTTCGTCGATGGGGAGGATGCGCAGATTGACGTCCTGTTCAAGCTTTACCCTCTGGAATGGATGATGCGTGAAGACTTTGGCGTGCACCTGCTGCACACCAACACGCAAATCGTCGAGCCTCTGTGGAAAGCCATGTTCTCAACCAAGGCGATATTGCCGGTCCTGTGGCAGCTGTATCCGGACCACCGGCTGCTGCTGCCGGCCTACTTCGAGCACGACGTCCTGCCCGCTGACTTTACCTCCTACGCGCGCAAGCCGCTCTTCTCCCGGGAGGGCGCCAACATCACCCTGATCCGGGACAGCAAGGCGATCGCGCAAGGGCAGGAGCAAGCATACGGCGCGGAAGGTCATGTGTTGCAGTTGCTCACCGAGCTGAAGGCCCACGATGGCTTCTTTCCCGTCATCGGCGCCTGGGTGGTCGGCGCTGAGGCAGCGGGCATGTGTGTGCGCGAGGATACCAACCGCATCACGACCAATATGAGTCACTTCGTTCCACACTTCTTCGAATAAAAGGCAAACCCATGTCCGGCTACACGATCGATCCAGGCTTCATCAACTTCATCGGCTATTTGTTCACGGCGGTCGTCCTGCTCGCAGCCTTCATGTTCATTTACTCGGTCACGACGCCGTACAACGAGTTCCGCGAGGTCCGGGACGGTAACGTTGCTGCGTCGGTGGCTTTCTCCGGCGCGATCCTGGGCTTCATTTTTCCGCTGATGGCTGCCATCTTTTACACCCACAATCTGTTTGAGATGGCGAAGTGGGCAGCGATCACCGGCATCGTGCAGATGGTACTGTTCCAGGTCCTGCACAAGATCAATGGGTGCGGTAACTGCATTCGTGAACGCAAGGTCGCTCCGGCGATCCTGTTGGCGACGATGTCGATTGCCGTCGGCATGCTCAACGCCATTTGCATCAGTTACTAAGATGCCTGGTTCAACCCCTTCACGACGGCGCCGAACGAACGCCAGTGAAGTGGTCCGAGGTCTGCGTCAGCCGCGCGCCGCCTGTCGGTAGTGTGGCGCTACCATGCAGTATTCCACCAACCATCGCTCAGCATGCAACGACGCACCTTCCTTTACGCACTCACGCTGGCCGCCGCCAGCGCACCGATGCTGGCGGCGCGCGCGGCCGCCGATCCGGCACTGCTGGCGCAACTGCGCCGCGGCGGCAATGTCATCCTGATGCGCCATGCCGCCACCACGCCCGGCACTGGCGACCCGGACGGCTTCGTGCTGAACCAGTGCGGCACCCAGCGCAACCTGTCCGAGGCCGGGCGCCGCGATGCCGTGCGCATCGGGGCCGAGTTTGTCCGGCTCGGCATCCCGGTCGCCGACGTGCTGTCGAGCCGCTGGTGCCGCTGCCTGGACACGGCGCAACTGGCGTTCGGGCGGGTCACGCCGGCACCGTTGCTGGACTCAATGTTTGTCGATGATGCCGAAACAAAAGCGCGCAAGCTGCGCGCCGCGCAAGCGTGGCTGACCACGTTCAAGGGCGCCGGCAACATCGTGCTGGTGACCCACGACGTGAATATCCGGGCGCTGGCGGGGCCCTATGTCGAGCAGGGCGCAATGGTGGTGGCGACCGTGGGCGATGCCGGCGCGTTGCGGGTGGCCGGTGTGTGGCTGCCCTGAGGGCGCCACTCTTCGTGGGCGGCGGGCACGACTGGCGCGTGCGCGTTAGAATGGCGCCCCCAGCATTGGCTGGGCGACCATTTCCAGGAAACCCCCTCTCATGACCGATGTCTCCACGCCCGCAGCGGCCACCAAAAAAATTCGCGTCGGTATCGTCGGCGCCGGTACCTGGGCCGAATACGGCCACTTACCCGCGCTCGCCTTGCTACCTGAATTCGAACTGACGGCGGTCTACAGCCGCAGTGCCGAAAAAGCCCACGCGGTGGCAGCGCGCCATGGCATCGCCTATCCGGTCACCTCGCTGCAGGCACTGGTAGAACACCCGGAGGTGGACCTGGTGCTGGTGCTGACGCAGGCGCCCCAGCATGAAGCGGGCATCCGCGCGGCCATTGCTGCCGGCAAGGACGTGTATTCCGAATGGCCGCTGACAACCAGCACGGCCGTGTCGGCCGAACTGGCGGCGCTGGCCAGCCAGGCCGGCGTGCGCCACGTGGTGGGTCTGCAGCGGCGCCTGGCGCCGAGCTATCGCTACATGTCCGACCTGCTGGCCGAGGGCTATATCGGCGACCTGCGCTCGGTGCGCATGCACGTCAGCGTCGACGCGTTCGGCGCGCGCCGCATGCCGTATCTGGCCTACACCGTCCCGCCCGAAAATTTCTCCGACCTGCTGCCGATTTTCGGCGGCCATTTTCTCGACATCCTGTTCAAACACTTCGGCTTTCCGCGCACCATGAGCGCCCTGACCGCCAACCAGATCAAGCAGGTGACCGTGGTCGATACCGGCGAGGTGCTGGCGCACACCAATCCCGACCAGGTGCTGCTGCACGGTACCTTCGCCAACGGCGCGGTGCTGACGGTCCAGCTGGAAGCGGGCAAGCGCAACAACTTCGGCGTGCAGATCGACCTGACCGGCACCGAAGGCGACCTGCGCATCACCAATGCCACCAGCTTCGGGCCGTCGGACAACCTGCTCGAAGGTGCGCGCGGCGATGGGCAAGCCTTGCAGGTGTTGCCGGTGCCGGCCCATTACAACTGGCTGCCCGATGCCACTTTGAGCGGCAGTGTGGCCGAACTGGCCCACCTGTACGCGGCCTACGCCCGCGATGTGCGCGACGGTTCGCAGCTGGCGCCGACCTTCGCCGACGCCGTCAACATGCACACAGTGATCGACCAGATCATCGCCTCCGACCTTGCTGGCGCGCGCGTCACGCTCGCCGCTTGAACCTGCTGCGGCCGGCGTCCCGTGCTGGGCGCCGCGCCCACCCGATATGACCCCTGAAACCTTGTTGTCGCCCGCTGTCCGGGCGCGCGCGGCGGCGCCGTTGCCGCTGTCCTCCCTGCTGGCCCTGACCATGGCCAGCTTCGTCGTGATTCTGACCGAAGTCCTGCCGGCCGGGCTCTTGCCGCAACTGGCCGCCAGCTTGCACAGCTCGCAGTCCGTCATGGGGCAATTGATCGGCATGTATGCGCTCGGGTCGTTGCTGGCCGCCATTCCGCTGGCCGTGGCGACGCAAGGCGTGGGCCGGCGCACGCTGTTGTTGGCGGCGCTGGCCGGCTTTGTGGTGGCCAACACCGTCACGGCGTTCGCCACCAGCCTGCCGCTCATCTTCGGCGCGCGCTTCATTGGCGGCGTGGCCGCCGGCCTGGCCTGGTCGATGCTGGTGGGCTACGCGGCGCGGATGGTGCCGCCGCACCAGAAGGGCCGGGCGATCGCGATTGCCATGGCCGGCACGCCGCTGGCGCTGACGGTCGGCATTCCGGCTGGCACCTATGCCGGCAATCTGCTGGGCTGGCGCATCGCGTTCGGCATCCTCAGCGCGCTGGCCGCGCTGCTGATGGTGTGGATCGCTGTCAAGCTGCCGGCCATGCGCGCCGTGCCAGGCCAGCAACGCCAGCGTGTGAGCAGCGTATTGCTGCTGCCGGGCGTGCGGACGGTGCTGGGCGTGCTGCTGCTGTATGTGCTTGCGCACAATATTCTGTACACCTACATTGCGCCGCTGGCTGCACTGGCGCAGCTGGCGCAGCGGGTCGATTTTCTGCTCGCGCTGTTCGGCGGCTGCGCGCTGGCCAGCCTGTTGCTGGTCGGGGTGCTGGTGGACCGTTGGCTGGCCCGGCTCGTCACGGCCAGCATCGTCCTGTTCCTGGCCGCGTGTGCGCTGCTGGCGCTGTGGCCCGCCGCGCGCGCTGCCGTGTATGTGGCAGTGGCCCTCTGGGGCCTGGCGTTTGGCGGCGTGGCGACCCTGTTCGTGACGGCACTGTCGAACGCGGCGGGGGAGGCGCAGGACGTGGCCCAGTCGATGATGACGACCGTGTGGAATCTGGCGATCTTTGCCGGCAGTGTCGCCGGCGGCATGTTGCTGGGACAGTTCGGCGCTAGTGCGTTCGCGTACGCGGCCAGCGCGGCGCTGGGACTGACGCTGCTGATCGTGGTGCAGACCCGGCGCCGGTCATGGTGGCGCGGCGCGGCGGCGCGCTGATGTTGCATGCTCTCCACAAGGCAATGCGAGGTGTTGCAATCGAGCGTGGCGTTACACACGGTTACCATAAAATAAACGTGCAGCGGCGTTGCTTCTATTACCGCTAGTAATGGTCATTTCGTTACGCTTGCGCCCCGCTTGCGTGCATTCCAGGCCCCGGCCTGGCTCCAGAATTGCCTTCGCGTCAAGGCAATAAGACAAGATGCAAAAATGTTTGTGACTGGCAGTCGCGTTGCTGCGGAATTGGTCCAGCAATAATATGAATGCGTTATCCACCGCACCAGGTGACGAACGCTTCGATGATCGATGGCGCCAAGCAGCTGGGCATTTTGAATGCATCCAATGACAACATCACGCCATAGTTTGAAATCCATCCAGGCAAAACGCGCAGAAGCACTCGCACTTTTCGTGTTCCTGGGTTTGTTCGTTGTAATGATGGGCGTGTCGCTGTATTTCTCCGTGCTGGGCAAGTAACTCGCTTTTGAGCGCACCGGACCGCATCAAGCGCCGGCCGCGGGTGCGGCGCCGAGTACTTTAAGCACTTCGTAACAGGCGCCCATGGTGTGGTAATCGGTTTTGCCGGCCGGGCTTTTTTCGTCGCTCAACTTGCGGTTATCGCCGCCCAGGATCCTGAACCAGGCGCCGTAGCGGTGGTCGACAAAATGCGTCCAGCTATACGCCCATAAGCGCGCGTACCAGTCCCAGTAGGCCCAATCGCCAGTGCGAACCGCCAGCACGGCCGCTGCGGCGATACTTTCGGCTTGCACCCAGAAGTATTTGTCGTCGTCGCAGACATGACTATCCGGTCCGAAGCCGTAACACAGGCCGCCGTGCGCATGGTCCCAGGCGCGCGTGACGGCGCCATCGAACAGCGCCTGCGCGCGCGGCAGCAGCCAGTCGGGCGCGCCGCGCAAGTGGGCGCCGTGGCGTTCGAGATTGAGCAGCAGCTTGGCCCATTCGGTGAAATGGCCGGGCTGGAAGCTCCACGGACGGAACAGGTTTTTGGGATCGTCGCGGTTGTAGTTCCAGTCGATCGACCAGTCGGCGTGGTAGTGCTCCCAGATCAGCCCATCAGCCAACGCCGCCTGGCGCACCGTGATGTTGTGCGCCAGCTGTTCGGCGCGGTGCAGAAAATGCGGCGCGCCGGTCGCTTCGTAAGCGGCGAGCAAGGCTTCGCAGCAGTGCATATTGGCGTTCTGGCCGCGATACGGATCGCGCGTCGACCAGTCGGCGCTGGCCTGGTCCGCATACAGGCCGAACGCCGCATCCCAGAAGCGCGCTTCCATCAGCGCATAGGTTTCATCGATCCAGGCGCGCGCGTCAAGCATGCCGGCGGCAAAGGCATGGGCATACGCCAGCAACACGAAGGCCAGCCCGTAGCAGTGGTTGGTGGGGTCGAGGGACAGGGCGCGGCCATCCACCCAGCGCACTTCCCACGCATACGCACCGCTGGCAGGATTGCGGTGCGCGCTGCGCAGGAAGGCGACGCCGTGGCGGACGGCCTGTAAATAAGCCGGGTCCTTGAAATGGCGGTAAGCCTGCGCGTAGTTGAAAATGAAGCGCGTGCTGCTGACCAGGTGGCGGCTGGTCGCGTCGTACACCGTGCCGTCATCCTTGAAATAGTGATAAAACCCGCCGCTCGGGTCGATGCAGCGGGGGTGGTAGAACGCGAGCGTGTCCTTAACGTGGCCAAGCAGCGTGTCGGGATCGCGAAAATCAGGCATGGGCTGGTTCGGGTAATTCATCGGGCTCCTTGGCGCCGGTCATGACGGCGACCGTGTCGGACATGCTGATGTGCCTGGGGTCGACCACCGCCACCCGCTTGCCCAGGCGCTGGATGTGAATCCGGTCGGCGATCTCGAAGACGTGCGGCATGTTGTGGCTGATGAGGATGACCGACAGGCCGCGCTCGCGCACGCGGCGAATCAGTTCAAGCACCATATTGCCTTCCTTGACGCCGAGCGCCGCGGTCGGTTCGTCGAGGATCACCACGTGGCGCGCAAATGCCGTGCTGCGCGCCACTGCCACGCCCTGGCGCTGGCCGCCGGACAGCGTGCCCACCGCCTGCTTCATGGAACGGATGCCGATCTTCAGATCGCGCATATGGCCCTCGGCCTCGACCAGCATGCGGCGCTTGTCGATCAGGCGCAGCCAGCGGCCCAATACGCCCGGACGCAGGATTTCGCGGCCCAGGTAGAGGTTTTCCGCGATGGTCATCGCTGGCGCCACAGCCAGGTCCTGGTAGACGGTTTCGATGCCATGGCGGCGCGCGTCGATCGGGGACTTGAAGCGGACCGACTGGCCGTCCAGGCGCAGTTCGCCGGCATCGGGAATCAGGGCGCCCGAGAGTGCCTTGATCAGCGACGATTTGCCGGCGCCGTTGTCACCGATCACGGCCAGGATTTCGCCTGCGCGCAGGTCGAAGTCGGTGCCATCGAGGGCAGTGACGCTGCCGTAGCGTTTGACCAGGCCACGGGCCTGGAAGATGGTGGTGTTTTCAGACGTGCTCATGTCAACCTTTCTTGTGCGCCAGCTGGTCGGTGGCAACCGCGAGGATCACCAGTACGCCCGTGACGAGGATTTGCACGACCGAGGGCACGCCCATCAGCGTCAGGCCATTGCGGAACACGCCGACAATCAGCACGCCCACCAGCGTGCCGGCGATGGAGCCGCGCCCGCCGAACAGGCTGGTGCCGCCCAACACCACCGCCGTGATGCTGTCGAGGTTATCGGTCTGGCCGGCATTCGGATCGCCCACCCCCATACGCGCCACTGACAGCAGCGCCGCAATGCCGTAAAACATTCCCGCCACCATGTACACCGTCAGCAGCACGCGCGCCGTGGGAATGCCGGTCAGGCGCGCCGCTTCCGGGTTGTTGCCAACCGCGTACAGATGGCGTCCCGGCGCCGTCTCGCGCAGGAACAGGAAGGTGAGCACATACAGGGCCAGCATCAGGACGGTGCCGTAGGTGATGCTGGTCTGGCCCAGGCGGAAGGTATTGCCGAAAAACGTCAGTGCCTCCGGCAGGCCGGTGACGGTCTGCGCCTCCGAATAAATCTGCGTGATGGCGAACACAATGTTCATCGTGCCCAGCGTGACGATGAACGGCGGCAGTTTGATGGCCGTGACCAGCGCGCCGTTGACATAGCCGATCAGCACGCACACAGCCACCCCGCACAACACGGCCAGCCCCGGGTGCATGCCATGGTCGACGGCGAGCTTGGTGATGACCACCGAGCCCAGCGCCATGGCCATGCCGCACGACAGGTCGATGCCGGCGGTCAGGATGATGAGGGTCTGACCGATGGCGATCACGCCGACCACCATCACCTGCTGCAGGATCAGCGAAAAGTTCTGGCCGCTCAAAAAGCGGTCGGACTGCGTGGCGAAGAACAGGCAGGCAGCCAGCAACGCCGCCAGCGAGCCGAGCACGTTCATGGGCGGCAGCATTTCTTTGAGTCGCTGTTGCGGCGTTTGCCGTTCAGTGGCGGCGCCACTGTCGGCCTGCGCCGCGTCATGGGTTGACGCGGCTTTCTGGTTTGCTTGCATGCGGTTCCTTTGGCAGATAACGTGACAGTGATGCGCTGTTTCCTTACGTGGTTACTTGCTTGCTGCCTACTTGCCCCAGCAGCCGCTCGTGCCGAAGGCAGCGTCGCGGCTGGCGACGCCGGTTTGCGGCCGCTCGGAGATCAAGGTGACGCCGGTGTCGACATAGCCACTGGCCTTCTTGCCGGTTTTGGCATACGCCACGCCGGCCTCCACGCCCAGGCCCGCCATTTTCAAAGGATACTGCTGCGCGGTGGCGGCAATCACGCCGGCCTTCAGGTCGCGCACGCCCGCGCAGCCGCCGTCGATCGAGACGATCATCACGCCTTTCTCTTTGCCGGCAGCCTTCAGCGCTTTGTATGCGCCGGCCGCAGCCGGTTCATTGATGGTGTAGACCAGGTTGATGTCGGGATTTTTTTGCAGGCAGTTTTCCATGGCTGTCTGGCCCTTGCCCTGGTCGCCGTAGCTGTCGGCCGCGCACACCACATTCGGGCCGGTGGACTGGCCCACCGTCTGGGCGGTGATGCCCGGCACGCCCATGCCGGCCAAAAAGCCATTGTGGCGGGCGATGCCGACCGGGTGGCCAGGGAACAGGTCGAGTGTGGCGATTTTGACCGGCTTGCCGGCGAAGGCGACTTTGGCGTATTGACCGATCAGCTGGCCGGCCTTGAAGTTATCGGTGGCGAACAGGGCATCGGTGGCGTTGGCCGGTTCGGCCGGGCTGTCGAGCGCGATCACCATCACGCCCTGGTCGCGCGCTTTCTTGATGGCCGGGACGATGGCTTTCGAATCGTTGGGTGTGATCAGGATGGCTTTGGCACCGGCCGAGACCATGTTCTCGATGGCCGTGACCTGGCCCGCATTGTCGCCGTCGGCCTTGCCGGCGGCCGTCAACAGTTTTGCGCCTTGCTTCTGGGCGGCCTGCTGCGCGCCTTCCTTCATTTTGACGAAGAAGGGATTGGTTTCGGTTTTGGTAATCAGGCCAATGATGGGTTCGGCGGCGTTGGCAAGGGTTGCGCTTACTGCGACGGATGCGACCAGTCCCACTGCGATGCAATGCTTTGCGTTCATTCTGTCTCCTCATATTTTTTATAAAACGCGGGCAGTGTTTGCGCCGCGCTACCTAAAATATAAGCTTATCGGTTTGATAAAACAATGGTTATCTGGTTCAGGCTGGCTCGCCTGTGCATTGACGCAGCCCGGATCGAACCGTTAATCTCTACAGAATTTGACGATGCTTTGCGCGAGAGGTTCCATGGAGACGCTTGATATCGAACACGCAGTGACCCGGCTGGTTGCCAGCCTGGTGCCTGGCCAGCGCACCATGCTGGGCCTGGCGGGCGCGCCCGGCGCCGGCAAATCCACCGTGGCGGCGCAGCTGCTGGCTGCGCTGCCCGGGCGCGCCGTGGTGGTGCCGATGGACGGCTTTCACCTGGCCAACGCGGAACTGGCGCGCCTGGGGTATGCCGACCGCAAGGGCGCACCGCACACCTTCGACAGCGCCGGCTATGTGGCGCTGCTGGCGCGCCTGCGGCGGCGCGCGGCGGGGGAAGTGGTGTATGCGCCGGCATTCCGGCGCGAGATCGAGGAGCCCGTGGCGGGCGCGATTGCAGTGCCGCCGGAAATCGAGCTGGTGATCACGGAAGGGAATTATCTGCTGCTCGGTGACGGGCACTGGGCCGGTGTGCGGGCGCAGCTCGATGCGGTGTGGTACATCGACATCGACGACGCACTGCGCCGTGACCGCCTGGTGGCGCGCCATGTCCATTACGGGCGCACGCCGGACCAGGCGCGCGCGTGGGTCATGCGCAGCGACGAGGCGAATGCGGTGCTGGTGGCGGCCACGCGTGCGCGCGCCGACGTGGTGCTGACCTGACGATACGCCAGGTCAGCACCAGGTTCACTACCACATGATCACGCGCTGTTCCGGCGCCAGATACATCGGATCGCCCGGCTTGATGTCGAAGGCCTTGTAAAAACCGGGCTGGTTCATGACGGTGCCCTTGGCGCGGAATTCGCCGGGCGAATGCGGGTCGCTCTTGATCTGGGCGATGGCCGCTTCCGGGCGCAACTTGGCGCGCCATTTCATTGCGAAGCCGATGTACAGGCGCTGCTCGCCGCTCAGGCCGTCGAGTACCGGCGACGGCTTGCCGTGCAAGGACCGCTCATAGGCACGATAGGTCAGCGACAGGCCGGAGTTGTCGCCGATGTTTTCGCCCAGCGTCAGCTCGCCGTTGATGTAGTAGCCGGGCACCGGGCTGTAGGCGCCGTATTGCTTGACCAGGCCGGCGGCCAGCGCCTTGAACGCGCTGCGGTCGGCGTCGGTCCACCAGTTGCGCAGGCGGCCTTTGGCGTCGTACTGGCTGCCGGAATCGTCGAATGCGTGGCTGATCTCGTGGCCGAAGGTGATCCCGAGCAGGCCGTAATTGACGGCGTCTTCCGCTTTCAGATTGAAGAACGGCGGTTGCAGGATCGCGGCCGGAATCGTGATGGCATTGAGCGACGGGTTGTAGCTGGCGTTCACGGTTTGCGCCGTCATCGACCATTCGTCGCGGTCGACTGGCTTGCCCAGCTTGTCGAGGTTGCGCTGGCGGCTCCAGAGGCGCGCCGCGCGCACGTTGGCGACCAGGTCGCGCGGCGACGTCGTCAGCGCGCTGTAGTCTTTCCACTTGTTCGGGTAGGCGATATTCGGCTTGAGCGCGGCAAGTTTGCGCTGCGCTTCCAGTTTGGTCTGCGGGCCCATCCATTCGAGCTTGTCGATGCCGTCCTTGAACGAGGCGACGAAATTGTCGAACATGGCCATCACGCGCGGCTTGGTCTCCGGCGCCAGGTAGGTTTTGACGTACAGCTTGCCGACCGCGTCGCTGACGGCGCCGTCGGTGAAGCGCAGGGCGAGTTGCCATTCCGGTTCGCTTTGCGGCGTGCCGCGCAGGACCGTGCCGTCGAAGGCGAAACTTTCCTTCACGGTCGCGCTGTCGAGGTACTCGGCGTAGCTGTCGATGACGCGCCACGCCAGATAACTCTTCCATGCTTCGACCGGGACATTGGCCACGGTCTCGGAAAAACCCGTCAGGAAGCTCGGCTGGCGCACCACCGCCGAGGACACTTTCGGCGCCATACCGGCGGCCGTGAAGTAGGCTTGCCAGTCGAAGGCGGGCGCCAGCGCGGCGAACTGGTCGAAGGCCACGCGGTTGTAAGATTTGACCGGATCGCGCATCTGCACGCGCGTCCATTGGGCCTGGGCCAGGCGCGTTTCGACATCGAGGACCTGGGCCGCGTGGCTGGCCGCGTCCTGGTCGCCGCTCATGGTCAGCATGGTGGCGATATGCGTCAGATATTTCGCGCGCACGGCTTTCAGCTTGGCGTCGTCATCCTTGAGGTAGTAGTCGCGGTCGGGCAAACCCAGGCCGGACTGGTTGACATAGACGGTGTAGTGCTCGGGATCCTGCGCATCGGGCGACACGCCGGCCGAGAAGGGCGTCGCAATGCCGCTGCGCTGCAGGGTGGCGAACAGCGCCGGCAGGTCCTTCTTGTCGGTCAGCGCGGCAACGCGCGCGAGCTCGGCGCGCAGGGGCTTGAAGCCGGCGCCGTCGCGCGCTTTCTGGTCCATGAAGCTGGTGTACAGGTCGGCGATCTTGTGCGTCTCACTGCCGGCCTTGCCGGGATGCTTCAGCGTCGCCTCGATCACCTTGCGCAGTTGTCCCTGCGCGGTTTCGCGCAATTCGATATAGGTACCCCAGGTCGATTTGTCGGCCGGAATGGCGGTGTTGCGGGTCCAGACGCCGTTCACGTAGCCATAAAAATCGTCTTGCGGACGGATGGCGGGATCGAGTGTTTTCAGGTCGATGCCGGACACCGGAGCAGGCGTCTGGGCGTACAGCGATGGGGCGGAACAGAGGAGCAGGGCACAACAGGCGGCATTGACGAGCGAACGGTTCACGAAACATCCTTTGATGGTGGATTGCACACTGGCGGGCAGGCGATGGATGGGCATGCGCCGCAAAATTATACGCGCGCCGGCGGGAGCGCGCAGGTGCTTTTATCCTGGCCCATTTCGTCAATACGTTGGCATTGCGGCCGTGGCGCGCGTTCCCGGTCAGCCGTGCATCGCCCGGCTGTCCTGCGGTGCCTGCTCGCGCGCCAGCAAGCCGTAGTCGCGCACGACGGCTGCAATGCGCAGGCGGTAATCGGCGAAGATGGCGTCGCGGCCTTGTGCTTGCGCCGCACGATGCTCTTCGGTATTGCGCCAGCATTGCACCGCTGCTTCGTCGCGCCAGAACGACAGCGACAGGATCTTGTCCGGCTGATGCAGGCTTTGAAAGCGCTCGATCGAGATGAAACCATCGACGTCGGTCAGCATCGGGGCCAGGCGCGCCGCCATGGCCAGGTAGTCTGGTCTGGCGTGGGCATGTGGTACGACTTCAAAAATGACGGCAATCATGGCTGTTCCTTCGACGAGCGCGTGAAAAACTGTGGCAGGCGGGCATTGGCGGAGGCCCGCCAGGTCCAGCCGAGCAGGCCCGGATCGAGCACCAGCGGCACTGACAGGAGGTGTTGCACAGCGCTCGTCGCAATGCGCATGGCGAGCGCCTGGCCCGGACAGGCATGGCGCCCATGCCCGAAGCCGATCGGACAATGCGCAGGGCGCTCCAGCATGAGAACGTCCGGTTCCGGAAAGGCTTGCGCATCACGACCGGCGGCCGCCAGTAGCAGCAGGATGCTGGCGCCAGGTTGCAGCGCCACGCCTGCCACGCTGGTCGCCTGCGCCACGAAGCGGCGCGTGTTTTGTACCGGCGGATCGAAGCGTGCGACTTCCTGCACCAGCGCCGCAGCAAGGTGCGGATCGGCGCGCAGGCGGGCTTGCAAATGCGGCTGCTTCAGCAAGGCGACGATGCTGTTGCCAATCAGGCCGGCAGTTGCTTCGTGGGTTTGCGACAGCAAGCCGATCAGGTTGGCCAGAATCGCATCCTGGTCGACCCAGCCCATGCGCGCAGCCTGACGATGAAGATCTGCCAGCAAGCCGCCTGGCGCCAGTTGGCCGCATCGGGCAGACAAGGCTTGCGCGGCCGTGCTGGCATCGGCCAGCTGCGCCGCCGTCGACAGGGGCGACAGGCAGCGCACGAAATCGGCCATCGACGCCGCCATGTGCGGCAGTTCGGCATGGCGCACACCGAGCAGGTCGGCCACGACCCAGGTCGGCAGGTCGAAGATCCAGCTGGTCAGCGCTGCCCCGTGGTGCAGCGCCTGGCGCGCGCTGAGCATGCGTGCAAACTGGTGCGTACTGGTGGCAACGGCGTCCAGATCCAGTGCGCCCAGCGCCTGTCCGATTGCCTGCTTCGGAGCGGCATGCGCGGGGCCCTCGTTCATCCGGATCAGCCGGGCAAAGATGGCGCCGGCGCTGCTGCCGGCAATGCTTGCGGGTACGGGCTCCTGCGCCGGTCGTACCTGGCACAGCGGATGATCCAGCACCTCCCGTATCACATTTGCCCGGCTGGCAATCCACAGGCCCAGGCCAGCATCGAACTGCAGCGGTGGGCCGGCCAGCAGGCGGCGGTAATAGGGATAAGGATCGTGGTGGCTGGCGGCGGCGATGGCGTTCGATGGCGGCATGGGATGGTGGCGTTGATGAAAAATGCATTGTAAGAATGGATCGCATTGAACAATTCGCTTACTATCAAACTGTGGATGCACAGCCTGTGCGAACCGAGAGAGGGAGAGAGAGAACGATGCCCGAGGATTTTGCCGATACCCGCCTGGCCAGCGTGGCTGCCGCCATTGCGGAGCCGGCGCGCGCGCGCATGTTGTGCTGTTTGATGGATGGCCACGCGCGCACCAGCACGGAACTGGCGGTGGTGGGCGGGGTGAGTCCATCGACGGCCAGCGTGCATCTGGCCCGGCTCAGGGAGCAGCATCTGGTGCAGGTACTGGCGCAAGGCAAGCATCGGTACTACCAGCTGGCAGGCACCGACGTTGCCGCCGCGCTGGAGGCGCTGATGCGCGTGGCCGGCCTCCCGCGCCCGGTGTTTGTGCCCACGACGCCGGAGCGCTTGCGCCGTGCGCGCACCTGCTACGACCATATGGCGGGTACGCTTGCCGTGGGCATGCACGACTATATGGCGCAGCACCAATGGCTGGCGCCGCTCGCGCAAGACAGCGGCGATTACCAACTGAGTACGGAAGGCGCGGCGGCGTTGGAGAAACTTGGACTGGACGTGGAACAGGCGGGCAGGGCACGGCGCCGCTTCGCCTGCCCCTGCCTCGACTGGAGCGAACGGCGCCCCCACCTGGGCGGCGCGCTCGGCGCAGCCTTGCTGGCGCTATTGCTCCGGCAAGGCTGGGTCGAACGCGATCTGGACAGCCGGGCGCTCGGCATCACACGCGAAGGCCAGCGTCGTTTCAAGCGCGTTTTTAATCTTGACGCCTGAAGGGCAGACGTCGCTTCGTCTTAGACCTTCAGCGGCGTCACCTGCCAAATGGCGCTGGCATATTCGGCAATTGTCCGGTCCGACGAAAACACCCCCATCCCCGCCACATTCAGGATGGCCTTCCTGGTCCATGCATCCGGCTGCCGGTACAATGCATCGACCTGATCCTGCATGGCGACATAGCTGACGTAATCGGCCAGCAGCAAATAATGATCGCCCCAGTCGAGCAGCGCATCGCAAATGCCGTGGTAGCGCGCCGCATCGCCCGGCGAGAATGCCCCCGCGCGCAGCGTGTCCAGCACCGCCTTGAGCTCGGCGGTTTCCTCGTAGATGGCGCGCGGCTGATACCCGGCGGCGCGCACGGCGGCCACTTCCCCGGTCGTGTTCCCGAAGATAAAAATATTTTCCGCACCGACGCTTTCGCGCATCTCGACATTGGCGCCGTCGAGCGTGCCGATCGTCAGCGCACCGTTCAGCGCCAGCTTCATGTTGCCGGTGCCCGAGGCTTCGGTGCCGGCCGTCGAAATCTGCTCGGATAAATCGGCTGCCGGCATGATGATTTCCGCCAGGCTGACGTTGTAATTCGGCAGGAAGACGACTTTCAGGCGGTCGCCCACGCGCACATCGTTGTTGATGGTGCTGGCGACGTCGTTGATCAAGTGGATAATCTGCTTGGCCATGTGGTACGCCGACGCTGCCTTGCCGGCAAACACCACCGTGCGCGGCACCCAGTCCGCCTCGGGATTGGCCAGGATGCGGTTGTAACGGGTAATCACGTGCAGCACATTGAGCAGCTGGCGCTTGTATTCATGGATGCGCTTGACCTGCACATCGAACAGCGATTGCGGGTTGAGCGTGAGGCCCATGTTCGCCTGCACCCAGTCGGCCAGGCGCTGCTTGTTGACCAGCTTGGCGGCCCGGAATGCTTCCGCAAACGCATGGTCATCGGCCAGCGGTTTAAGACGGGCGAGCTGGTCGAGGTGGGAGCGCCAGGTCGCACCGATACGCGCATCGATCAGGCTGGACAAGGACGGGTTGGCCTGCGCCAGCCAGCGCCGCGGCGTGATGCCGTTGGTCATATTCGTAAAACGGTCCGGGAATACCTTGAAGAAATCGGCGAAGATCGACTTGGTCATCAGGTCCGAGTGCAGCGCCGACACGCCATTGATCTTGTGGCTGGCGACCACGGCGAGATACGCCATGCGCACGCGGCGGCCGCCGTTTTCGTCGATGATCGAGACGCGCCGCATCAGGTCGAAATCCGGGCCGAAACGGTTGCCGATATCGGTGATGAAGGCGGTATTGATGTCGTAGATGATCTGCAAATGGCGCGGCAGCACCGCGTCGAACATGCCCACCGGCCAGGTTTCCAGCGCTTCCTGCATCAGCGTGTGATTCGTGTACGAAAACACCTGTTGCGTGATCGGCCAGGCTTGCGCGAACGGCAGGTGATGCTCGTCGATCAGGATGCGCATCAATTCAGGAATGGCCAGCACCGGGTGCGTGTCGTTCAGGTGGATGGCGACGTGCGCCGGCAATTGTTCGACATCGCTGTGGGTCGCAAAAAAGCGGCCGACCAGGTCCTGCAGACTGGCCGAACAGAAAAAATATTCCTGGCGCAGGCGCAGCTCGCGGCCGGCAGAGGATGAATCGTCGGGGTATAGCACCCGCGTGATGTTCTCGGCCAGGTTCTTGCTGGCCGCCGCTGCCACGTAATCGCCGCCATTAAACGCCGGCAAATCGAGCGGGTCGGTGGCCTTCGCCGACCACAGGCGCAGCGTGTTGGTCGCCTGCGTGGCGTAGCCGGGAATGATCATGTCGTAGGCCGTCGCCATCACGTCCTGGGTCTCGATCCAGTCGGTGCGCGCGTGGGTCTGCTCGACGCGCCCGCCGAAACGCACGCGGTAGGCGATGTCGGGACGCGGGAATTCCCAGGGATTGCCGTCCGCCAGCCAGTAATCGGGCGCTTCGACCTGGCGGCCGTCGACGATCTGCTGCCTGAACATGCCGTAGTCGTAGCGGATGCCGTAGCCGTAACCGGCAATCCCGAGGGTCGCCATCGAATCGAGGAAGCAGGCGGCGAGCCGGCCCAGGCCGCCGTTGCCCAGCGCCGCATCGTGTTCCAGGTCGGGCAGCGCCGCGCTGTCGACGCCAAGTTCAGTCAGCGCCTGGGCCACGTCGTTCTGGATGTCGAGTGCCAGCAGGGCGTTGGTGTACGCGCGCCCGATCAGAAATTCGATCGACAGGTAATACACGTTCTTGACCTGCGTGCCTTGCGCCGCCTGTTCGGTGGCCAGCGCACGGTCGACAAGGCGGTCGCGCACGGCCAGCGCCGTGGCCTGCAGCCAGTCTTTGGGCTGGGCCGTGGCGGGCTGCTTGCCCACCGTGTACAACAGTTTGTCGGTAATTGAACGCTTGAGATTGGCGATATGGTCCGGGTTGGTATTCATTCGTGGTGGCGTTCAATAAGTGGGTCGGCGGGTCAAGCTGCAATCTGCTGGTACAAGGCGCCATATTGGGCTGCGGCGGCATCCCAGCCGAACTGTTGCTGCATGGCATATGCCTGGACATCTTCCCATTCACTTCGGCGTTTGTACAGCGCAAAGGCGCGGCGCACGGCGGCGTCGATGCCGGCGGCATCAAAATTGTCGAACACAAAACCGCTGGCCACCTGTTCGTCGAGGTGTTCGAGCGACGCGTCGACCACCGTATCGGCCAGCCCGCCCACGCGCCGCACCAGCGGCAAGGTGCCGTATTTCAGCCCGTACAACTGGGTCAGCCCGCACGGCTCGAAGCGCGACGGCACCATGATGACGTCGGCCCCCGCGATCAGGCGATGCGCCAGTTGTTCGTCGTAGCCCAGGTGGACGGCGACCGAGGCCGGGTGCGCGGCGGCGGCCGCGCTCAGTTGCGCCTCGAATGCGCTGTCGCCTGCGCCCAACACCATCAGCTGGCCGCCGCGCGCCACGATGCCGGGCAGGGCATCGAGCACCAGGTGCAGACCCTTCTGTTCGGTCAGCCGGCTGACGATGCAAAACAGCGGCGCACGGTCCTGGACCGCCAGCCCGGCTTCCTGTTGCAGTGCTGTCTTGCCCTGGTGTTTGCCGGCCATATTGTGCAGGCTGTAGGGGTGCGCGATGAAGGGGTCGAGGGTGGGATTCCATACGGTGTCGTCGACGCCGTTCAGGATGCCGGCCAGATCGCCCGCGCGCTGGCGCAGCAGGCCATCGAAGCCGCAGCCCTGTTCACTACCCTGGATTTCACGGGCATAGGTGGGGCTCACCGTGGTCAGCTTGTCCGCGTAATACAGACCGGCTTTCAGGAACGACACCATGCCGTAAAACTCGAGGCCGTCTGCTGCGTAAAAATGGCTCGGCAGGTGCAGTTCGCCGAACACCTGCGCCGGGAAATTGCCCTGGTACGCCAGGTTGTGGACTGTCTGCACCGTACCTGCGATGCGCTTGCCTGCCGCTTGCTCCGCCGCCTTCACATAGGCCGGCGCCAGGCCCGCGTGCCAGTCGTGCGCGTGCACGATGGCGGCGCGCCACGCCGGGTCCAGCCCCTGCGCCAGTTGCGCGGCGACCCAGCCCAGCAGGGCGAAGCGGCGGTAATTGTCGGGGTAGGCGGTGTGACCGGCATCAGCGTACGGATTGCCGGGCCGGTCATACAGGCCGGGCGCATCGATGACGTACACGGGCAGGGTGGTGCCGGGCAACACGCCGCGATACAGGCGAAACGCGCCGCTCTCGGCCACCAATACCTGGTCGAGCATGCCATTGCGCAGGGCCGGGAAGCCGGGCACCAGCACGCGCACATCGAGGCCGGCGCGCAGCTGCGCCACCGGCAGGGCGCCGGCCACGTCGGCCAGGCCGCCGGTTTTCAGCAGGGGATAAATTTCACTACAAACGTGGAGTACGCGCATCATGGGGTGTCAATTCGCTTTCAAAGTCTGGCCAGCATTTCGCGCGTCACGAGCACCACGCCGTTGGCGCTGCGGTGGAAGCGCTGCGCATCGAGTTCAGCGTCTTCGCCGATGATGGTCCCCGCCGGGATCTTGCAGCCGCGGTCGACCACCACCTTCGTCAGGCGGCAGTTTTCGCCGATCTCGCAGCGCGGCAGGATTACGGCCTGGTCGATGTGGCAAAACGAGTGGATGCGCACGTTCGAAAACAGCACCGACAGTGCCACGTGCGAACCGGAGACGATGCAGCCGCCCGACACCAGCACATTCACCGCCATGCCATGGTGGCCGGCACTATCATGCACGAATTTCGCCGGCGGCAGCTGTTCCTGGTGGGTCCAGATGGGCCAGTCGGCGTCGTAGATATTCAGTTCCGGCGAAATCGACGCCAGGTCGAGGTTGGCCGACCAGAACGCGTCGACGGTGCCGACGTCGCGCCAGTAGGCCGCGGCGCCATGGTCCGACGGGATGCACGACATGGAAAACGGATGGGCCACGGCGCGGCCCTCGGCGACCACGCGCGGAATGATGTCCTTGCCAAAATCGTGGCTCGACTCGGGGTTGGCAACGTCGGCTTCGAGCAATTCGAACAGGTAATCGGTATTGAAGATATAAATGCCCATGCTGGCCAGGGTGACGTCCGGCTTGCCCGGCATGGTCGGCGGATTGGCGGGCTTTTCGACGAAGGCGGTGACGTGGCGGTTGTCGTCGACGGCCATCACGCCGAACGCCGAGGCTTCTTCTTTCGGCACCTCGATGCAGCCGACGGTACAACCTGCACCGGTGGCGACGTGGTCGCGCAGCATGATCGAATAATCCATTTTATAGATATGGTCGCCGGCCAGGATGACGACATACGATGGCCGGTACGAGCGCAGGATATCGATGTTCTGGTAGATCGCATCGGCTGTGCCGCGGTACCAGTGCTCTTCGTTGGTGCGCTGCTGGGCCGGCAGCAGGTCGATGAATTCGCGCGTGTCGCCGCGCAAAAAACTCCAGCCGCGCTGCAGGTGGCGCAGCAGCGAGTGTGATTTGTATTGCGTCAGCACGCCGACGCGGCGGAAGCCCGAGTTGATGCAGTTCGACAGCACGAAATCGATGATGCGAAATTTGCCGCCGAAGTAGACTGCCGGCTTGGCGCGGCGATCGGTCAGGTCCTCCAGTCGCGAACCGCGCCCGCCGGCCAGCACCAGGGCGATGGCGCGCTCCGGCAAGCGGTGGGACAGGATGGCTTTGTCAGTTCCGGTGTACATGGTGTTGTCTCCTTTGTTATTGGTTCGTGGAAGGGGTCAGCAGCGCCACCGAGTGGGCCGGCACCGCCAGACTGCCGTGCAGCGCGTGCGCGGGCAGGGCGCCGCCGGCGCTGTCGAACAGCTGCTGCCAGGCTCCGTCGGGCAGGGTGAAATCGAGCGGTTGCGCCTGCACATTGAACAGCAGCAGGCAGGGTACAAGGGCCGGGTCGGGGTGGAGAATAATCGCAATCGCGTCGCACGCACCCCACGCCGCCGCGTCGAGCGGCGTGCCGTCCGGTTTGCGCCAATGAACCATGTCCTCGTCGTACCAGCCGGCGTGGCGCAAGGCCGGGAAGCGCCGCCGCAGCGCAATGAGTGTGCGCGTGGTGGCGAGCAGCGCCTGGTCGGCGTGCTCCCAGTCGAGCCAGCTGATGGCGTTGTCCTGGCAATACGCATTGTTGTTGCCGCGCTGGGAGTGGCCAATGTCGTCGCCGGCCAGCAGCATCGGCGTGCCCTGCGAAAACAGCAGCGTGGCCAGCAGAACGCGTTGCAGGCGCGCGCGCAATTGCAGCACGGCGGCGTCGTCGGTCGGGCCTTCGATACCGCCATTCCAGCTGCGGTTGTCGCCGTGGCCGTCGCGGTTGTCTTCGCCGTTGGCGTGGTTGTGCTTGTCGTTGTAGCTGACCAGGTCGCGCAGCGTAAAGCCGTCGTGCGCGGTGATGAAATTGACGCTGGCCGTGGGGCGGCGGCCAGCGCGCTGGAAGGTGGCGCTGGAGCCGGCGAAGCGTTGCGCAAAGGCGCCCAGCGCTTCGCCACGCTGCAACCAGAACCCGCGCATCGTGTCGCGGTACTGGTCGTTCCACTCCAGCCAGCCCAGAGGAAACTGGCCGAGCTGGTAGCCGCCCGGGCCAATATCCCACGGCTCGGCGATCAGTTTTACGCGCGCCAGCACCGGGTCTTGCCGCACTGCGGCGAGGAACGCGGCGCTGCCGGAAAAGCCCTGGGCAGTGCGTGCCAGTTCCGGCGCCAGGTCGAAGCGGAAGCCATCCACGTGCATCTCCTGCACCCAGTAGCGCAGCGAATCCATCACCAGTTGCAGCACGCGCGGCTCGGCCAGGTTCAGGCTGTTGCCGCAGCCGGTCCAGTTTTCATACAAGGCGGGATGGTCAGGCTGCAGGTGGTAATACAGTTGGTTGTCGATGCCGCGCAGGCTGAGGGTGGGGCCCAGCTCGTCGGTCTCGGCGCTGTGGTTGTAGACCACGTCCAGCACCACCTCCAGGCCGCGTCCATGCAGAGCCTTGACCATGTCGCGGAACTCGGCGATCGGCGTCGAGCCGGGCTGGCCGGACCAGTAGCGGGGTTCGGGCGCGAAGAAGCCGATGCTCGAATAGCCCCAGTAATTGCTCAGGCCCAGCTGCTGCAGGCGCACCTCGTCGGCGCGGAAGTGGACCGGCATCAGGCTGACGGTGGTGATGCCGAGTTCTTGCAGATAATCGAGGACGGCGGGGTGGGCCATCCCGGCATACGTGCCTTGCAGCGCTGGCGGCACAGCGGGGTGCCGCTTGGTAAAACCCTTAACGTGCAGCTCGTACAGGATGGTCTCGCCGGCAGCTACGCGCGGCGGCGTGTCGATGCCCCAGTCGTAGGGTTCGTGCACGACTTGCGCCTTGAGTGCGATGGCGGCATTGTCGTGCGCATCGACGAAGCCGTCCTGGCCGCCGTAGCTACCGACCACCGTGCGGGCGTAGGGATCGAGCAGCACCTTGTTGGCATTGAAACGCTGGCCCCGTTGCGGCGCCCAGGGTCCGTCGACGCGGTAACCGTACACCTGGCCGGGCGCGGCGCCTTCCAGATAGCCGTGCCAGACCCCGTCCGCGCACGCCGGCAGCGCCACGCGCGCCAGCTCTTGCGTGCCGGCGCCATCGAACAGGCACAGCTCGACCGCGTGCGCGTGCGGCGCGACCAGGGCGAAGTTGACGCCGCAGCCGTCCCAGTGCGCACCGAGGGGATACGGCTGCCCGGCTGCGATGGCCATCATGCCGCCAGCACCAGCATGACGGTTGCCAGCGGTGGCACGGTCAGGGCAAGCGAATCGGCATGGCCGTGCGACGGTGTCGCCTCGGTTTCCAGATCACCGTTGTGCACGCCGCTGCCGCCATAGATCACGGCATCGGTGTTGATGATTTCGCGGTAGCGTCCCGGCGCGACGCCAATGCGGTAGCCGTGGCGCGGCAGCGGCGTGAAGTTGCACACCACGATGACGGTGGCGCCGTCAGCGGCCTTGCGTACGAACGAGAGCACGGCATTCTGCCTGTCTTCGCGCGCGATCCATGCGAAGGCGCGCGCCTCGAAATCGAACTGGTGCAGGGCCGGGTAGTGCTGCTGGACCGCGTTCAGATCGCGCACCAGGCGCTGGACGCCCGCGTGCGCCGGGTCAGCGAGCAGGTGCCAGTCGAGGCTGCGCTCGACATTCCACTCGCGTTCCTGGCCGAATTCGCAGCCCATGAACAGCAGCTTCTTGCCCGGATGGCCCCACATGAAGCCGTAGTAGGCGCGCAGGTTGGCGAAGCGCTGCCAGGCGTCGCCAGGCATGCGTGCGAGGATGGACCCTTTACCGTGCACCACCTCGTCGTGCGACAGCGGCAACATGAAATTTTCGCTGAAGGCGTAGGCCAGTCCGAACGTCAGCTTGTCATGGTGGTGGCTGCGGTGGAGCGGGTCTTCCTGCATGTAGCGCAGCGTGTCGTTCATCCAGCCCAGGTTCCATTTGTAATGGAAACCCAGGCCGCCCATGTACAGCGGGCGCGATACCTGCGGGAAGCTGGTCGATTCTTCGGCGATCATGATGGCTTCAGGACGCTCGGCGCACACCACTTCATTGAGCTTGCGCAGAAAGGCGATCGCTTCCAGGTTTTCGCGGCCGCCATGCTGGTTCGGGATCCATTCGCCTTCCTTGCGGCTGTAATCGCGGTACAGCATGGAGGCCACCGCGTCGACCCGCAAACCGTCGATGCCGTAGCGCTCGATCCAGTACAGGGCATTGCCGACCAGGTAATTCAGTACTTCGCGGCGGCCGTAGTTGAAGATCAGCGTGTTCCAGTCCTGGTGAAAGCCTTCGCGCGGATCGGCGTGCTCGTACAAATGCGTGCCGTCGAACTGGGCCAGGCCATGCGCATCGGCGGGGAAATGGCCGGGCACCCAGTCGAGCAGCACGCCGATGCCGTGGGCGTGCGCACTGTCGACAAAATAACGGAAATCGTCCGGACTGCCGAAACGCGCCGTCGGCGCATACAGGCCAATGGGCTGGTAACCCCAGGAGCCGTCGAACGGGTGCTCGCTCACGGGCAGCAATTCGATGTGCGTGAAGCCGAGCGCCTTGACATACGGGATCAGCTGCGCGGCCAGTTCGCGGTAGTTCAGCCAGCGGTCGCCCTGTTCCGGCACGCGCCGCCAGGAACCCAGGTGCACTTCGTAGATGCTGATCGGCGCATCCAGGCCGTTCGCATGCCGGCGTGCATCGAGGCCCGGCGCCACCGGCGGCAAGGCGGCGACGACCGAGGCGGTAGCGGGCCGCAGCTCGGCCCGGAAGGCGTAGGGATCAGCCTTGCGCAGCAGGTCGCCGGCTTGCGTTTTGATTTCGAATTTGTACAGGTCGCCCGCCGCGACGCCCGGCAGGAAAATCTCCCAGATGCCGGCCGCACTGCGCTTCCTCATCGCGTGGCGCCGTCCGTCCCACTGGTTAAAACTGCCGACCACCGAGACGCGGCGCGCATGCGGCGCCCACACGGCAAAATTGACGCCAGCCACGCCCTCATGCTCGATCAGGTGGGCGCCCAGTTTTTCGTAGGGGCGGTAATGCGTGCCTTCGGCCAGCAGCCACAGATCGGTGTCGCCCAGGACTGGGCCGAAGCGGTAGGGGTCGTCTATATCGTGCGTGTGGCTGCCCCAGTCGACCCGCAGGCGGTATGGCACCGGCTGCGCGATGGTCCCGGCGAACAGGTCGCTGCCGTATTGACGCGTGAGGGTAAGCACGCCCGCTTCTGTGACCACTTGCACGCCGACCGCGCCGGGCAGCAAGGCCCGCACGATCCATCCGCCCTTGTCGGCATGAATGCCAAGCATGGAAAACGGCTCTCCATGGTCACCCTGTATCAGTGCCGCAATGCTGCTTTCGTCAACTATCATCGATATCATCAAACTGTGTCAGGCGGATGGATCACGTGTGTCTTTAGCTTTTATTAATATTACATGGTCTTGCGCACTCAGGCGGGGCGCGCACGGATATTTTCCGATGCAAGCGGTCGCACTTCGGCCTGCCTGCATTTACCGAACCGTCGGCGTGCAGGTGAAGCTGGCTGGTCATAGTGCTTCGCGGTTACAATGGAATTGATCGAAGTTGTGACCGCGCTGCCAGCCTTAGCGCAACGGCCAGCTCAAAACAGCATGGTCCAGAATCACCTTCAGGTGCATTAAATGATAAAACAGGCGTATGAATCCATGAGCGAACCGCGGTTTGGATCAAGCAAGTTTGGTTTCGGCTTCACGCCGACAAGCGTAGCTGGCTGGGCTTGTGTGATCCTGTTCGTGCCAGTCTTTACTACCGTCGAGGTCCTGTTTTCTTGAAAGTCCCAAGCTTGCCATCACGAAGCGAGGTCAAAGCCTCGCTGTGTTCCGTCCCCAGCCTGTTTAGCGTTATTCTTTTAATTGCATTGGCAGCGATTTTTTTTCCGGCAAGCGACGATCCGGAGCTGCGCGACTATCCGTGCCAGCCACTTGACGCAGATTCGACTGGCTCCGCTTATTTGCTACCGTATCAACGCGGAACACGGCATCGGGTCAATCAGGCGAATTGTTCGGGCCGCGGTCATTCCCGCTTCTGGAATCACGGCTACGATTTCAAGATGACGATTGGCACCCCCGTTCTTGCCGCGCGCGATGGTAACGTGATTGCCGCGAACGACGGCTGCAAGGATGGTGACCGCAGGTGTACCAACCTGATCACGGTACGGCATACCGACGGCAGCGTCGCCTTGTATTCGCATTTGACCAAGGGCGGAGTACAGGTCGTCAAAGGACAAACTGTCCGCGCCGGACAACTGATCGGCCATTCTGGAGAAACCGGCAATACAGGCGGACTGCCGCACCTGCATTTTTCTGTACACCCCTGTGGTGCGCTACCAGGACTTGCGCCGCATGGCATTTGTCCATCGCAGCCCGTCAATTTTCGTAACACCGAACACAATCCGCATGGGTTGATGGCAGCCCATGTTTATCGCGCAGAGTAGCGTTGAACAACCGTTCGGCGAACCAGCCCTGCTGACATTGTCAACCGCAGCCCAGGTCGAATCGCCTTGAGGCTTCGTTCTTACCATAATGTTTGCTCTCAATGATTTGCTGCTGTACTTGCAAACTTTTCGGAAATCGCGTTTACTCTCTTCTTTTGCGTGGCGCAATTGGTAAACAGATCGACGACATGGACTGATGTGCATTTCGGGGAACGCGGTGTTGGTGATGCGCGCCTTGCGATCGAGGATTGTCGAATGTTTTTGAACTGACAAAAAAGAAAGAATCATGCCAATTGAATATCATTCCGCCGAAGAAATTTACCTTTCTTTTAAAGCGGCATGTGCGACTTGCAACCGACTGCTTGCTGAATCGGATAAATATTCACCAACTGCAAATTCGCCAGAATTGCAAGTTCTGGTCTCCCGATTTATGGGTAGCGCATACCTGGGAGTAATGAGGCCTATTGAAAATAATTTCCCGGATTTGATGGCGAGAAGTATAGGAAATGTTGCGGTGACTCAAAATAATCTTGAAGGTGTACTTGCTGATTTTTACACCCAGTTCTTCACCGTAGCGAAGTTGGCTGTTAGTAAAAATAGTGAAACGATCACGGCCGCGGAAAAAAATGGATTTTTTCGTCAAGGCACACTGGACGATATAAATAAAGCCATGATGGAAATTGACAAATTTGCGTATAAGCAATAACTTACAAATAGCTTTTTTGAGGGACTACTTCATTGTTCGAAGTGGCCCTATTGTCTGATAAAAAGCCGCGCTCCATTGCGGGGCGCGGCTTGCATCGATACGCGAATATGGCTTAGTTCGACAGCAGGATCTGGGTGATCAGGCCGGTGGCGATGGCGGCCAGCACATAATCGTTACCGGCGCGGACCCAATGCTGCCCGCGTGGCGGCGCACTCAGGTGGCGGCCTCTCCAGTCGCTGACGACGTAGCGGCTGTCGCGGTATTCCTTGTTCAGTTTCTGGCCGCGGCGCAAATCGTGGCGCGGACCGCCGCCGCGCGAATTGTCGCGCTTGAACTTGCGGGCATCGTCGCCACGACCGCCGTTGTCGTGTTGCTGACCGCGGTCATTGCGGTCATTGCGGTCGTTATGGTCATTGCCACGCTGCGCCAGGGCGCTGCCGCTGACGGCGACAGTCATCGCGATAAGTACCGATGCGATCAATTTTGTTTTCATGATTGTTCTCCAGTGCGAAACGGTGATCCTGCTAATTAACTCATTACACTGTACTCGAGAACAATCAGATAGAACTGTTCGGTAAGCAACGTTACCAGACGTTTTTGTTTATTTCCTTATTGCAGCATCCCTTCCATCAGCACCTTGAAAAAGCGGCCCTGGTCGGAGGCCAGGCACACGGCGGCATTCGGCTGCCCGGGCGTCGCGCGGGTCATGCCGTCGTCGTTGACGGCGATGCGCAGCAGCGTGGTCGGGCACACCTGCGGATCGAGCAACCAGGCCACCGGCACCACGTCAAACAGCGACGGCATCGTGCTCGACCACGGCTGATAGGCGTCGATCCACTGGTGATACAGCAGCGTCAAGGCATCGGTCAGGGGCGAGCCGTGGCCAAACAGCGCGTTGCGTTCGACTTCGTCGAGCCGGATCTGGGTCGAATCGAGCGGCATCATGACAATCGGTACGCCGGCACCGAACAGTGCCTGCGCGCCGGCCACGTCGGACACGATGTTGTATTCCTTGTCGGCCGGGCGCTGCGGCACATACTGCGATTTGCGGTAACCGGCGCGCACCGAGCCACCCATCATGACCACCTGTTTCAGTTGGCGGAAGGTGGCGGGATCACGCGCGATGGCCGCGCCGACGTTGGTCAAGGGACCCAGTGCGAGCAGGGTGATCTGGCCGGGACGCTGCCTGATTTTCTGCAGCAGGAAGTCGACCGCCGCAGGGGCCATCGACGGCATGGCGCCGCGCTGGGCGTAGCGCGCCTGGGTGAACGGCGTCGGGTTCGCGGTGGGAATGCCCTGGGCGACCGGGATGCCGCTGTGTCCGGTTTCGCGTAACAGCCGTTCCAGCAGGCGCACGCGCAGCGCGGTGTCGCCCCAGGCGGTGGTGATGCCGACGATCTCGATCCCTGGACTGGCAAGCAGGAGGCCAAGTGCGAAGGCGTCGTCGATGTCGTCGCCGATGTCCATGTCGACGATCACCGGCAAGCGCGGCGCGGGCGCCGCCTGGGCGGACGCCAGCATCGGCAGCATCAGCGCTGCCAGCAACAGAGCGCGCGAAAGTGGGCGGGCGGCGTGTACGGAAAGAGGGTAGGTGGTCATGGCGGGTCGCTTGGCAAGGGTCGGAAATTGGGTGCCCGGCAGTGTAGCCGATCCGGCCCTGCTGGCCGCGCCGCAGCGCGGCTGCAGCCAGCGGGTCAGGCCGGCAATGCCAGCCGCTTGCCTGGTGTGGCAGGCCTGCTGCGCGCGGCCGCAACCGTTTCGGCACCGGTCTTGAATACCTTGACCACGTCGGACAGTTGCGCTGCCTGCTCCTGCATCGACTCGGCGGCAGCGGAAGCCTGCTCGACCAGCGCGGCGTTCTGCTGGGTTACCAGGTCCATGTCGGTGATGGCTTGATTGATTTGCTCGATGCCGGCGCTTTGCTCGTCGCTGGCCAGCGAGATCTCGCCCACGATGCCGGTCAGGCGCGAAATGCTGTCCACGATATTGCCCATGGTGGCGCCGGCATTGTCGACCAGACCGGTGCCCGCGTCGACCTTCTGGACCGAGTCGTCGATCAGGCCCTTGATTTCCTTGGCCGCTGCGGCGGAGCGGTGCGCCAGGTTGCGCACTTCGCTGGCGACGACGGCAAAACCGCGCCCTTGTTCGCCGGCGCGGGCGGCTTCAACCGCGGCGTTCAGCGCCAGGATATTGGTCTGGAATGCAATGCTGTCGATGACACCGATGATGTCGACGATCTTGCGTGAGGACGCATTGATTTCGCCCATGGTGCCGACCACCCGCGCGATTACCGCGCCGCCCTCGGCGGCAATGCCCGCCGCTTGCGTGGCCAGCGTGTTCGCCTGGCGTGCATTCTCGGCATTCTGGCGCACGGTCGAGGTCAATTCTTCCATCGACGAGGCGGTTTCTTCGAGCGAGCTGGCCTGCTGTTCGGTGCGGCCCGACAAGTCCAGGTTGCCGGCCGCGATTTCCGCGGATGCGGTGGCGATGGTCTGGGTGCCGGTGCGGACCTGGCTGACGATCTCGAGCAGGCTGGAGTTCATCTTTTGCAGCGCCGCCATCAACTGCCCGGTCTCGTCGCGGCTGGTGACGCTGATTGCGCTGCCCAGGTCACCCGAGGAGACCCGGTCGGCGATCGCTACCGCCTCCCGAATCGGGCCAACGATGGAGCGGGTGATGTAGAAGCCGAAGCTGATCCCGACTGCCACGGCCAGGATGCCCAGCGCGATCAGGGTGATGCGCGCACTCTCGTGGGCGGCGGTGACATTCGCGACGACGACATCGGCGCCCTGGCGCTGGATCGTGCTCAGTTTGCCGACCGAGGCAACGTAGGCCGCGGCGGCCGGGCTGAACTGGCTGTCGAAGATCGCCTGCGCGCCGTCGGCGTCGCCCGCCGCCTTGGCCGCCATCAGCGCTTTGCGCGCGGCCAGATAAGGGCCACGCGCAGTTGTCACGGCATCGAACTGGGTGATGGTCGCCGGGTTGCGCAGCCCCGCCTTGATCTCGTCCTGCAACGCTGACGAGCGTGCCGAACCGGCCGTCATGCGCGCATCGATGCCTTTCAGCGCGTCAAGGTTCGTGAGGCGGTAGGCCATTTCGGCCAGCGTGCTGTTGACTTCGATGATCCGTGCCCATTCGGTCACCGCGCGCTGGTTTTTCATGCTCGTATTGACCAGCCGGCTGGTCGCCTCGTTAATATCGTTCATGCGGCTGAGCGTCACCACGATCAGGATGATCATCAGGAGGAGTATCGAGGCGTAACTGACGGCAAGTCGGGTGCCGATTTTGAGATTTTTCATATGATTATTTCTCCATGCAGATGCTGGACGGACATAAAAGATGACCAAAGTACGCGCCGAAGGCCTGTTCGCGCTGTATAAAGTCCAGTTTTGTTACACTTTGTAAGTGTTACACAGAGTCAACACCTGTGCGATGAATACCGCGCTTGTCCGTCTTCGCGCTGTTCAGGTTGTTGTAAATAGCGCCGAAGTGCGCGCGCGAACATGGCGCGCGCATCGCGGCCGGCGGCATAGGGAAGACGGAAATGGTGCGACAATGGCAAGCATTCTCGCTAACAGATTGATGACGATGCACCCATTCGATGGAACCTGTACATGAACGAGGCTGTCCTGGCACCTTGTGATCGCGGCATCGCCGATGGCAAGGCGGGCGCAGCGGTTGCGCATCCGCGCCTGGTGCTGGCGACCACGATACTGGCGTCGAGCCTGGCGTTTGTCGACGGCTCCGTGGTCAACGTCGGCTTGCCGGCCATTGCGCGCAGCTTTCCGGCCGATGCCGGCAGCCTGTCCTGGGTGGTTGCCGCTTACCTGCTGCCCTTGAGTGCGCTGTTATTGATCGGCGGCGCGGCCGGCGACCGCTATGGCCACCGGCGCCTGCTGTTGCTCGGCATCGGCCTGTTCCTGGCGGCGTCGCTGCTGTGCGCCGCGGCGCCCGGCTTGTACTGGCTGCTGGCCGGACGCATCCTGCAAGGGGTCGGCGCGGCGATGCTGATGCCAACCAGCCTGGCCATCCTCGGCACCAGCTTCAGCGGTGCGGCGCGGGGCCGGGCCATCGGGATCTGGGCGGCAATCGGTGCGGCGGCCGGCGCCATCGGACCGCTGATCGGCGGCTGGCTCATCGACCTGGCCGGCTGGCGCGCGATATTCCTGTTGAACCTGCCGATTGGCGCGGCGGCCATGTGGCTGGGCGCACGCTACGTGACGGACCGGCCCAGCGCCAATCCGGCGCCGCTCGACTGGCCGGGTGCATGTCTGGTCACGGCCGGCCTGGCCGCGCTGACCTGGGGTCTGACGCTGGCCTCGTCGCAGCAGGGCGCGCCGGCTGCCGCGTGGAGCATCGTGGCCGTGGGCGCGGTGCTGCTGGCGCTGTTTTTGCGGTGCGAACAGCGCCGCGGCGCGCAAGCAATGATGCCACTGTCGCTGTTTTCATCGCGTGCCTTCGTGGGTTTGAATATCCTCACCTTTTTGCTGTACGGCGCCTTGGGCGGCATGCTGGTGCTGCTGCCGTACCTGCTGATCGAATTGAAAGGGTATTCGGCAACCCAGGCCGGCGCGGCGCTGTTGCCGATGCCGCTGCTCATCGCGCTGACCGCGCCGACGATGGGCAAGCTGGCCGCCAGCTTCGGCGCACGGCTGCCGCTGACGATCGGTCCGGCCGTGGTTGCCGTCGGCTTTTTGCTGGCCATGCGCATCGGCGCGGCCGACAATTACTGGACCGCGACCTTGCCGGCGATGTTGACAATCTCGCTAGGGATGGCCGGCGCGGTGGCGCCCCTGACCAGCGCCGTGCTGGGCGCGGTCGACGCGCGCCATACCGGCATGGCGTCGGGTTTTAATAGCGCAGTGGCGCGCACTGGCGGCTTGATTGCCACCGCCATGTCGAGCGCCATTCTGGTGGCGCATGCGCAGCAGTTGCAGTCATCGTTTCACGTGGCGATGGCAGTCTGTGCCGCCAGCGCTGCGGCGGCCAGCGCCTGTGCCTTCCTGTGGCTGGCGCCGAAGGACTGAACCTCAGGCGCCGAACGCGCCGTCGATGGTGTGCATCGCGCCCGTGACAAAACCGGCTTCCGGTCCGGCCAGCCAGGCCACCATGCCGGCCACTTCCGCGGCCTTGCCATGGCGCTTGATCGCCATGAAGCTGTGCATCAGGTCCTTCATCGGGCCGTCGGCGGGATTGGCTTCGGTGTCGATCGGGCCCGGTTGCACCACGTTGATGGTAATGCCGCGCGGGCCGAAATCGCGCGCCATGCCTTGCAGCGCGGATTTGCTGAGCGCATACGATGCCATGCCGGGCAGGGGCATGCGGTCGCCATTGACCGAACCGGTCACGATGATGCGTCCGCCCGGCGGCATCTGGGCGGGAACGCGCTGCAACGATCCGGAGGCGCGTGAACTTGCGCGCGGCTTCCACGTTGCTGCCCAGGCCTTCATGCGCGGCGCCATCGCGGCGCGCTATCCGCAAGAGGCCGGGCACTTGGCCGATTTCGTGTGCACCACCATGGTCGGCATGTCGGCCAGCGCGCGCCATGGCCAGAGCCTTGAACGGCTGCTGGCGACCGCGCGGTTGGCCGGTGTGGCGCTGGCGCAAGCAATTCCCGGCTGAATCGCGCAAGCGACGCGCATAATGTGCAGTCGCCAGGGCAGGGGGAGCGCGGGCTCGCCGCTACTGCGCGCAGGAGAACCAGCAAATGCAGGAAGATGTAAGCAGCGGCGCGGCGTTTGCGCATGCAGCCGGGGACAGCACGGCGCCAGCGAGCGCGATTTCGATCGAACAGGGCCTGCAGGCAGCCGGCGTCGGCAAGTTCCAGTATTGCCTGTTCCTGATTTTTGGCCTGGTGTGGATGGCGGATGCCATGCAGGTGCTGTCGATCGGCTTTTCCGCACCGTCCATCGCGCAGACGTTCGGCGTCACGCTGCCGCAGGCGCTGCAGACCGGCACGCTGTTCTTTGTCGGCATGCTGGTGGGCGCGTTTGGGTTCGGCCGGCTGGCCGACCGCATCGGGCGTCGCCCGGTGCTGATCGCTGCGGTGCTGCTCGACGCCTGCTTTGGCGTGGCGTCGGCGTTTGCGCCGGATCTCACGTGGCTGCTGGCGCTGCGTTTTTTGACCGGCATCGGCGTGGGCGGCACGCTGCCGGTCGACTACACGATGATGGCGGAATTCCTGCCCAGCGACCGGCGCGGGCGCTGGCTGGTGATGCTCGAATCGTTCTGGGCCGTCGGCACCATCCTGCTGGCGATCCTGGCGCTGGTGGCGGTGCGCTGGGGGCCGGACGCGTGGCGCGTGATCTTTTTTGTGACCGGCCTGCCGGCCCTGATCGGCATTGTCCTGCGTCTGTATGTGCCGGAGTCGCCCATGTACCTCAATCGCAGCGGCCAGCCGGACGCGGCACGGGCAGTGCTGGCGCGGGTTGCCAGGACCAATGGCCGCAGCGTCACCATCGCGCCGCTGATGCCGGACCATAGCGCGAAGCCGTCGCTGTTCGCGCTGTTCTCCAGCAAGCTGCGGCGCCGCAGCGTGGCGCTGCTGCTCGCCTGGGCGCTGGTGTCGATTGCCTACTATGGCGTGTTCGTCTACCTGCCGCTGAAGCTGGCCAGTGCCGGCTTCGGCTTCATGCGCGGCCAGGAATTCCTGATCGTGCTGGCGCTGGTCCAGTTACCCGGGTATGCGCTGGCGGCCTACGGCGTGGAGCGCTGGGGCCGCAAGCCGACGCTGGTGGGCTTCCTGCTCCTCAGCGCGCTCGGGTGCATGCTCTACAGTCTCGGCAGCGCGACGGCGCTGGTGGTGGGCTCGACCCTCTTGATGAGCTTTGCGCTGCTGGGCACCTGGGCCGCGCTGTATGCTTTCACGCCGGAGGTCTACCCGACCGGGCTGCGCGCCAGCGGCATGGGCCTGGCCGGCGCGGTTGCGCGCTTCGGTGGCCTGCTGGCGCCGACCATCGTGGCGCCGGTGATGGCGACGCATTTCACGCTGGCGCTGGCCATGCTGGCGAGTTTTCTGGCGCTTGGGGCGGTGGCGATTGTGTGTGTCGATGTGGAGTCGCGCCGGCAGGTGCTGGAATGACCACGATGTTAAACATCGGCGCGATCAGGCATGAACTTCTGCAGCTGCTGGGTGTACCGGTCGATGTGCTGAGACCAGGGGCGCTGCCAGATCGATTTCGTGCCGCAGTCCTGGCGCAAGCTGTGGCAGTATGCGCAAGGATAGCCAACGCCTCGCGAGCAACCTGGCGCACATGCTTTCACGCGCTTGACACCGGCAACGGCGTCACCGTCACCTGCACATCGAGTACCTGCGGCCCGCCCCCCAGCACGATCCCGCGCATCGGCGTCACATCGCTGAAATCGCGCCCCCAGCCCAGCGTGATGTGTTCATGCTGCACCAGGGACCGGTTGGTGGGATCGAAATCGATCCAGCCCAGCTCCGGGCAATACACCGACACCCACGCGTGCGACGCGTCGGCGCCGATCAGGCGCGGCTTGCCGGCGGCTGGGTGGGTCAGGATGTAACCGCTGATATACCGGGCAGGCAGGCCGATCGAACGCAGGCAGCCGATCATCAGCTGGGCGAAATCCTGGCACACGCCGCGCCGCCCGCGCAGCACCTGTTCCAGCGGCGTCGAAATATCCGTGGCCTTGCCGTCGAATTCAAAGTCCTCGAAGATCCGGCGCGTCAGATCCATGGCGCCGTCGAGCTGCGGCCGGCCCGGCGTGAAGCTGGCGCGCGCGTAGGCTTCCAGTTCCGGAAACCAGTTCACGTGCGGCGATGCATACAAATAGCGGCAGGCTTCCAGCGTGGCCGCGCTCTTTTCCTTGCCCATCATGTCGCGCACGCTTTCCCAGGGGAGGCTGGCGCCGATCTGCGCCAGCCTGGGGCGGGCGTGCAGGACGACCGTCGATTCGGCGTGCACCAGCAGGCGCTCGTGCGGCACCGTGAGCGCCACGTGGCGCGTGCTGTTGCCAAAATAATCGACGCCGTCGGTGCCTTCGTGGATCACCGGGTCGAGCCAGATCAGGTGCGATTCGAGCTGCTGGCATGGGAAGGCGCGCGGCGTCAGGTGCAGGTATTGCTGCGACAAGGTCACCGTGCTCTGGTATTGATAGCGCGTTTCATGCACCACGCGGTAGCGCGCGCAGATCGTCGGGACGGTCATGATGGGTGCATCCTTTGCTGACCCTTGTCGGTGTAGCTGAAAAACTGCACGCTGATCTGTTCCGACAAGGTTGCACTTGCCAGCTGGATGCGTTTCAGCAGGCCGCTCAGCGCCACGTTGCCGTAAGCGAGGTCGGGGCCGGGCGCCAGCGCGAGCAGTTCGGCGCGCAACGGGGCCAGCAAGTCTTCGCCGCAGGGCCCATGGGTGGCGGCGATCTTGCGCAGCCCGTTCAGGATGCCGTCGAGCTGGAAGAAAATCGAGCGCGGGTTGGTCTCGTCGCGCAGCAGCAAATCGAGCACCGGCAGCCACTCGGGCTGGGCGCGGTAGCGGGCGCGGTAGGTGACGATGCTGTCGGACAGCTCCAGCAGCCATTCGAGGTTGCCGTTGCCATCCATCGCCAGTGCCTTTTGCAAGGCCACGCTCTGAAATTGCAGGCGCTCCAGGCGGCGGCCGATCGACATGAAGCGCCAGCCCAGATCGCGCGTCATGCCGTCCATCGCAAAGCCGGACAACATCATCAGCGAGGCCGCGGCGTCGTCGAGGATCGTCATCGCTTCCGACTGCGACGGCCGCTCGCCTTCATGCTGCGCCGGCTGCACCATGCGGTTCAGGGCGCGCCAGTTGTCGACCGAGAAGCGTTCGTGCAGCTGGCCGGCCACCCGGTGCAATTGCTGCTGCTGGCGCGCCAGGCCAGGCACCGCCGGCGAAACCACTGCCAGCAGCAGGGCCGACTCGATCTCGGCATCGGTGATGCCGGGCACGGTGACCGATAGCCGCAGGGTTTGGCTCATCAGCTGCCCGCCCTGCGTGAGCACCGCCGGCTTTTTTTCCGCGAGCAGCTGGAAGCGGATGCACAGCGCCTTGATGGTCGGCCACTCGGCGCCGCGCTGGTCGAAGCGCACATTGAACAGGTAGTTCAGTGCGACCCGCAGCAGGCGGCCGGTATTGTCGCAGCGCTCGGCATGGCGCCCGAACCAGAGCAGGTTTTCGGCCACGCGTGACGACAGATTCGTGTCTTCGCGCACCAGGTCGGCGCTGCCGATGCTGCGCTTTTGCACCGGCTGGATGTCGACCCTGGCGCGTGCCTGCACCCAGGTGTCCTTGCTGGCGCCACCGCGTTCCATGGTCAGCACGCGCGCATCGGGCCCGGTGGCCACGCGTGTCAGACCGCCCGGCATGACGACATAGCCGTCCGGCGTGGCGCAGGCAAACACCCGCAAGCCGACCGCGCGCGCCTGCAGGCCCGGCGCAGCGCCGCGCTTCCACACCGGCGCCTGCGACAGCCGCACCACTTCCTGCGCAATGAAATTATTCGGACTGGCGCGCAGCTTCTTGATGAAGGCGGCCCGTTCTTCGCCCGCCAGGTCCTGGCCGAACACGGCTGCCGGCGGCAGCTGGGAAAAACTGGGCTTGATGACCAGCCGGTCCAGGTTCGCCACCACCGCCTCGAGTGCGGCCGGCTCGCCGCACCACCACGTGGCCACCGATGGCATCTTCAACGGTTCGCCCAGCAGGCGGCGCGACAACGCCGGCAGGAAGCCGAGCAGGGCGCCCGACTCCAGCAGGCTGGAACCGAGGCTGTTTGCGACCAGCACATTGCCGCGCCGCGCCGCCTGGGTCAGGCCGGCCACGCCCAGCATCGAGCTGTGCAGCTCGAGCGGGTCGCACGATTCGTCGTCGACCCGGCGCATGATCACGTGCACCCGGTGCAGGCCCGCCAGGGTTTTCAGATACACCACGCCATCGCGCACGGTCAGATCGGTGCCCTCGACCAGCGGCAGGCCGAGGTTACGCGCGAGATACGCCTGTTCGTAGTAACTTTCGGTGCGCGGGCCGGGGGTGAGCAGCACGATCAGTGGCGCTGCGCCATCGCGCAGTGGCGCCGGTGCGTCGCCGCTGGCCGCGCACTGGCGGCCCCAGTGCATCAGGCTCTCGTGCATGGTGCGGAAGAACGGCGAAATCGGCTGCACCTTCAGTTCGCGCAGCAGGTCGGGGAAGGTGGGCGCGATGATAGCGCGGTTTTCCAGCGCGTAGCCGGCCCCCGACGGCGCCTGGGTGCGGTCAGCCAGCACCCACCAGCTGCCGTCGGGCGCGCGCGCCAGATCGACCGCGTAAAAATGCAGCGCGATATCGTCCGGGTGGCGCAGCTGGTGACTCGGGCGCAGGAAGCCTGCGTTACCGTGAATCAGCGCCGGCGGCAGCAGGCCTTCGCGCAGCATCTCCTGCTGGCCATACACGTCGCCGAGGATCTTGTTGAGCAGGGTAGCGCGCTGCACCACCGCCTGTTCGATGCCACGCCATTCCTCGTGCGGGAGGATCAGCGGCAGCATGTTCAGGTCCCAGGGCCGTTGCCTGCCGTCGGCGTCCGCCGGAACGTTGTAGGTGACGCCATTTTCGCGTACCTGGCGCTGCACCATCTCGTAGCGCTGGCGCATCGTGTCCGGCGCTTCCTGCGCCAGGTTGGCGAGCATCGCTTGCCAGTGCGCGCGCGGCACCCGGTCCGCATCGAGCATCTCATCGAAGCTGCCCGGTGCGGCGAGGTAATGGGCAAGGAAGGGGTTCGGCATGGACGCGCAGCAACTTTACAAGTGGATCCGAACGATAGGTCAATACGGCTGCCAGCGCAAGTCCAGCGTCATCGGAAAACTCGGATTGCGCTCTTCCTTGTACACCGTCATCGGCCCTGGCGTGTGCCCGTGCGGCCAGAAACGCGCAAAACGGCGCGCCTCGGCGGCATTCGCGTTGACCGGAGAACCGGTTTCGCTACGCCCGCCCGGATGCACCACGTGGTAGGTGCAACCGCCAATCGCGCGCCCGCTCCAGGTGTCGACCAGATCGAACGTCAACGGTGCCTGCACCCGGATGCTCGGATGCAGCGCCGACCACGGGCTCCACGCGCGAAAGCGCACGCCGGCCACGTACTCGCCCGGCACGCCGGTCGGGTGCAGCGGCAGCATGCGGCCATTGCAGGCGATGACGTGGCGACCATCGGTCAGTCCGCGTACCAGCAGCTGCATGCGCTCGACCGACGAATCGACGTAGCGCGCGGTGCCGCCACCTGTGACTTCTTCGCCCAGCACATTCCACGGCTCGATGGCCTGGCGCAGTTCCATCTCCACGCCTTCGTAGACCACGGTGCCGAAGCGCGGAAACCGAAACTCGATAAACGGCTCAAACCAGCTTTCATCGAAGGCGTAGCCGGCCGCCTGCAGATCGCGCGCGACGTCGCGGATATCCTGGGCCACAAAATGCGGCAGCATCCAGCGGTCGTGCAGCGCGGTACCCCAGTGGACCAGTTTGGCCTGGTACGGCTGGCTCCAGAAGCGCGCCACCAGGGCGCGCAGCAACAGCATTTGCACCAGGCTCATGCGTTCGTGCGGGGGCATCTCGAAGGCGCGAAATTCCACCAGGCCCAGGCGCCCGGTGGGGCCGTCCGGCGAATACAGTTTGTCGATCGAGAATTCCGACCGGTGCGTATTCCCGGTCAGGTCGACCAGCATATTGCGCAGCAGGCGGTCGACCATCCACGGCTTGTCGCCCGGGTGCAGGGTCGGCAGCACCTTGTCCATTTGCTGGAAGGCGATCGCCAGTTCATATAAATTGTCGTCGCGCGCTTCGTCCACGCGCGGCGCCTGGCTGGTCGGCCCGATGAAGGTGCCCGAAAACAGGTACGAGAGGGCAGGGTGCACCTGCCAGTAGGTGATCAGGCTTTTCAGCAGATCGGGACGGCGCAGCAGCGGGCTGTCTTCGGCGGTGGCGCCGCCAAGTGTCGCGTGGTTGCCACCGCCGGTGCCGGTGTGGCGGCCATCGAGCATGAACTTCTCGGTGCCCAGGCGCGTCAGGCGCGCTTCCTGGTATAGCGTCGAAACGTTGTACACCAGCTCATTCCAGCTCGCGGCCGGATGGATGTTCACTTCGATCACGCCCGGGTCCGGGGTCACGGACAGCAGCTTGATGCGCGGGTCGCGCGGCGGCGGGTAGCCCTCAATCCACAGCTTCATTTTCAGGGCCGCCGTGGTGCGCTCCACGGCCGTCACCAGCGCCAGGTAATCCTCGATGCGTTTCAAGGGCGGCATAAAGACGTGCAGGCGGCCTTCCCGGACTTCGACACAGAGGGCGGTGTGGATCACGTCGCGCGGGGCGACGTCTTTTGGCAGGGGCGTGGCGGCGCGTGCCGACTTGCCGGCGGCAACGCCGAGCACCGGACGGCGCTCTTTTTTCTCGGCCGGCAGCGGGTCATGCGGCGCAAACGGGTCGACATCAAACTCTTCGTCGCGCTGTTCCGGCATCACCCAGGGCAGGGTGGCCAGAGGCAGGCGCAGGCCCAGCGGCGAATCGCCCTCGAGCAGGTACAGGTGTTCGCGCTTGATCGGCCACGGCGAGGTGCACCAGCTGGTGCCGAGCATGAAGGTGGGGTCGTGTTCGGCCGCTTTCAGGGGCAGCACGTAGCCGGCCACCTGGCCCAGGCCCCGTTCGAGCAGGCGCGCCAGGCGGCGCCGCTCTTCCGGCGCCTTCAGGTCGGCCGCCAGCGGGTCGAGATTGCGCGGCAGCGCCTGCTCGCGCTGGGCCTGCTGCAGCACGTCTTCGTAGGCGGCAATGGGGCTGCCGGCGGGCAGGCCGAGCGTGCGCACCAGTTCCGCGATAAAACGCTCGGCGTCTGCGCTGGTGCAGCCGTCGTCGACGTGTTCATCGGAGAACAACTCGGCATCAAGCCACATCGGCTGGCCGTCGACACGCCAGAAAATGTTCAGGGCCCAGCGCGGCAGCGGCTCGCCCGGATACCATTTGCCCTGGCCGTAATGGATCATGCCGCCCGGCGCAAAGTGGTTTTTCAGGCGGTGCATCAGCTTGCCCGCCAGTTCGCGCTTGTTGTCGCCGTGGGCGAGGGTGTTCCATTCGGCGCCGTCCATGTCGTCGATCGAGACAAAGGTCGGTTCGCCGCCCTGGGTCAGGCGCACGTCCTGGCGCTTGAGTTCAAGGTCGACCTGCTGGCCGAGTTTGTCGATGTCGCTCCACTGGCTTTCCGAATACGGTTTTGTGACGCGCGGGTCTTCATGGATGCGCGTGACCGTCATTTCGTGGACAAAGGTCACTTCGGCTTTGTCGGTGAAGCCGGAAACCGGCGCAGCCGACGACGGCATGGCCGTGCAGGCCAGCGGAATATGGCCTTCGCTGGCCAGCATGCCGGAGGTGGGGTCGAGACCGATCCAGCCGGCGCCGGGGATGTACACCTCGGTCCAGGCGTGCAAATCGGTAAAATCTTCAAGCGCGCCGCTGGGGCCATCGAGTGCTTCCTGGTCGGCCTTCAGCTGGATCAGGTAGCCGGACACGAAGCGTGCGGCCAGGCCCATCTCGCGCAGGATCTGCACCAGCAGCCAGCCGCTGTCGCGGCAGGAGCCAGAGCGGTTTGTCAGCGTTTCTTCCGGCGTCTGCACGCCCGGTTCCATCCGCAACAGGTAGGCGATATCGTCGCGCAGGCGCTGGTTGATGGCCACCAGAAAATCGTTGGTCGCCAGTGGTTTGCCGAGCAGGTCGGCGCGTGCTTTGGCGACCCATTCGGCTTGCAATGCGCCCGGCTCTTCCGTCTGCAGGTAGGCGGACAGCTCCGCCTTCAGCTGCGCCGGGTAGGCGAACGGGAAGGTCTCGGCGTACTTTTCGACGAAGAAGTCGAACGGGTTAATGACGGTCATGTCGGCGACCAGGTCGACCGTGAATTCGAGGTGGTCGGCTTTTTCCGGGAACACGAAGCGGCCGATGTAATTGCCATACGGATCTTGCTGCCAGTTGATGAAATGCTGTTCTGGCTGCACGCTCAGCGAATACGACAAAATCGGGGTCCGCGCATGCGGCGCCGGGCGCAGGCGCACCTCGTGCGGCGACAGGGCGACCAGGCGGTCATAACGGTAACTGGTCTTGTGGTGCAGCGCGATGCGGATGGCCATGCGGAAAAACCTTTCGATGTGGGCGCGATCAATGGAAATACGATGCTGGTGGGCGCTCTACATTGCAAGGTAAGCATGATTCGTACCTGCAACACTATCGCGCGCAGCTTGATACAATGCTCATGAGAATCGTTGCTTGAGTAGCTAGACCGCGTGTCTTCCATTAAAGCAATCGTGACAACACATTACCACGGGCATGCCGTTTGGTTGGTCGCGGTGCGTGGCGCGGCGTGCGCCGTGCACCAGCGTGGTGCGCGCAACCCTGAATCCGAAAGCGAGCGCCCATGTGGCTGCGTACTGGCTGCACCCTGAGCTTTACCGTCCCCGGCCCCACGCCCTTCATTATGATGCTGCGTGCGCGCAGCGGCGCCCAGCAATGGGTGGCGCGCGACACCTACACGATGACGCCGAGCGTGCCGGTGCTGGAGTTCACCGATGCGTACGGCAATTTGTGCCAGCGCCTGGTGGTACCGACCGGCGAGTTTTCCATCCACACCTCGGCCGATGTGCTGACGGCTGACATGATCGACGTCGCGCCGGGCGCGCCGTTCGATGACGTGCAGACCCTGCCCGATGCCGTGTTGACGTATCTGCTGCCGAGCCGGTATTGCGAATCCGAACAGTTCAACGAGATGTCGGCGGAGATTGTCGCTGATGCGGCGCCGGGGTATGACCAGGTAGTGGCGATCTGCGACTGGATCCGGCGCGAGGTGGCATTCAATCCGGCCTCGATACACGACCACATGACGGCTGCCGACGTCAACCGCCGCCGCGAAGGGGTGTGCCGCGACCTTGCCCACCTGGGCATCGCGATGTGCCGCAGCCTGTCGATTCCGGCGCGCATCGTGGTGGGCTATCTGCACGACCTGTCGCCGATGGACCTGCATGCCTGGTTCGAGGCGTGGGTGGGTGGACGCTGGTATACTTTCGACGCGACGCAGGACGCGCCGCGCGGCGGGCGCGTGGCGCTGGGATATGGGCACGACGCGGCACAAGTGGCGATATTCAACCAGTTCGGACCGGCCCTGGCCGCGCATCAAATGGTGGTGAGCGTGGCGCTGCTGGAGGCGGCGCCTTAGTATTCTGGTGCCGTACTGCCGAAGAAGCATGGGTCCCGGCTTTCGCCGGTAAGACGTAATGAAGGCAACCATACTGGCAACCGTCGGCTTAAAAACCGTCGTCCCGGTGCAGGCCGGGACCCATCACAATCATGCAGCATGGTCAAGCGTATTCGCGCCGCGATCAGGATGCCACCTTCGCTTTCTCCTTCACCACCTGGTGCACGAACGCCAGCTTCTCGAGCACCGGCGTACTCAGTTTGAACGGATACGAATCCGGCATCCCGATACTGCGATTGAGGCTGTTGAGCACATACGTCAGCGCGAACCAGTCGTGCAAGGTCTCATCGAACGCCCCGGTTTTCATTGGCAATGCGACCGCTTCGAGCGACGGTTCGCCCGCCTTGACCGGATGCAGTGACAAGCCGCAGGCGTGCGCCGTTTCCAGCGTGTCGAGCATGTGCAGGTAGTGCGCCCACGTTTCGGCCCAGTCTTCCCACGGGTGCGAACTGGCGTAGCTGCTGACGAACTGTTCTTCCCAGTCCGCCACCGGGCCGTTCTGGTAATGGCGCTGCAGCGCGACGCCGTAATCTTCGCGTTCGTCGCCGAACAGCGCGCGGAATGGTTCGATCCATGCGGTATCGGCCACCAGCCGATCAAAATAATAGTGCCCGCTCTCATGGCGGAAGTGCCCCAGCAGCGTGCGGTAGCGTTCGTGCATTTGCTCGCGCGTGCGCTCGCGCTCGGCCGGGTCGGCTTCGGCGATGTTCAGTGTAATCAGGCCGTCGTCGTGGCCGGTCATCACGCACTGGTCGGAAATCGCATCGTCGAGGAACTGGAAGGCCAGCCCGGTCTGGGGCTCGCTCTCTTTCGATGCGGGGGTCAGGTTCAGCGCCGCCAGTGAAAACAGCAAACGGCGCTTGGCCGCCTCCAGGCGGGCCCACAGCGTGTGGTTTTTTTCCGACGTCAGGGCTGGGATGACGACCGTCAGCTGGCACGACTCGCACAGCGCATGCGGGTCGTCCGCGGGTAGCATCCAGTTGCAGACGTTGTATTGCACGTAATTGCTGCACTGCTTATACAGCGTGCCTTCGTCCTTGCGGTTCAGGCTGCGCCACAGGCCATCGTCGGCCGGCTCGAAGCTGTTGATGGTGCGCGTGACCGGCTGGTAGCCGAGCATGCTTTCGCAGTGGAAGCAGTGGGTGTTTTCAAAAAAGACTTGGTGCGAGCATTTGTCGCAGTGAAACGTTTTCATGATTGGACCGGCGTCGGTTGGATTGTCAGTGTTGGCAATCTAACAGCTAACGGTTGTCTCGCAGGCTGGTGTAGGACAACGCCGCGCAATCGTGCGCGCGGGCAGGAGCGCGACTTCGGAAGTTGTCCGATGAGGAGCGGCGCGAGCTCGGTGCGCTGGCTCGCGATGCCGGTGGTACGGCCGGTTCCATTGAGCGAGGGTGGAAACGCGCCGCAGATACGCCGCTTAGTCTGAACCGCATCAAAGCGTATCTGACGGACATGGCATTTCGGTACAAACGATATCGTCTCAGCTTGAAGGACAAACGCAACGCAGATGCTTTTGACCGTGCAAAGGGCATCGTGGCGTCGTTGCAGGGCATGGCGCAAACGGGACAAGACAACCTTCTGTATTTCGACGAATCGCACTTCAGTCCCAATCCGTCAGTGCAATATGGATGGTCACCGATTGGCCAGACGCGCTGTGATGAAGCAGGCGTGCACCGGCAGCGTGTCAATGTTCTCGGGGCACTCGTCCATGATCGCAAATTGGTATCTCTGCTATCTACCACCGTATAGCCCAGAATGAACCGAAGCGAAATGCTGAGGAAACACGTCAACGATTTCGGGCGAAAATTCACCCGTCTGACCGCTCGTGCCCTGTTCGATGAGGTTACCTCTCTGATGACGAATGACGGCACGGAATTACAATAAATTTTCGGTGATTACTTAGCTGCACGCTATGCTGCTGCATACGGCGTCCTGGTGAAACGGTAGAGACGATGGCTTATTGAAGTGCTGACATACGCTGCGCGGATCCGGAAAAGTGGCGCTGTTCGGCCCAGCGCACATCGACCAGCAACACGCCGGCACGTGCAACGAGGCGCCAGGCAATGACCGGTGGGATGCTGCCGGCGAACGTCGACGCGGCGGCGGCATCGATTTGGATTGCCGCCAGTTCGCGTTGGAGGGTCGCAAGGGGCATGGTGACACGCCGTTTTCCGTTGATGGCGATCGCCACCAATGGGTCAATATACGGCGCGTCGAAGCGAAACGGAACGAATAAAAATGCGCGCACAAATACAATGCGCGCATAAACGGGTGGCAGGCGGGTGCGATGGGGGGCGCGTGGCGCTCAAGGGGCAGGTGCCGCGGCGGCGCCGCGATCGAGGCGCGCCAGCACGGCGGCCATCATGTTGGCGATATCCTTGCGCACGATGCTCGTGCCCACCAGACCCGGTACATAAAACTTCGGCGCGATGGTGGCGCTGTAGTCCACCCTGGTGCCGCCGGCGCCCGCCGGTCGCAGCGCCCAGCTGGCACGGTAAACCTTCATGTCGCCGTCCACCAGGCTGACGTCGATCTGATCGGGCGCCCGTTCCTGCACCTGCACGACCAGGTGAATGGCGCGGCTGAAAACAAGAAACTGGACGCCACCCTGCTGCTCGATGATGACTTTGGCGCCATCGCGCGACAGCACCCGCGCGCTGCGCAGGTCTGGCACGTACTCGGGCATGCGCTCGTAGTCGGTGAGGATGCGCCAGACGGTGGCGGGTGACGCGGCCACGGTGCCGCTTGATGTAATCCGGTAAACCTTGCCGCCGTCCGTGTCGTCGGCCCGCTCCACGCTGACCGCGAGCGCCGCCGCGGCGCCCCAGGCCGGCAGGGCGAGCGCGAGGAGAAGGAAGGGAGCGAGGCGGGTCAACATGCACCCAGCCTAGCATGTACAGCGACTAATAGATTTCCGGGACGATAATTTCTGCCGGCACTTCCTTGCGCACATAATCGTCGCGGTACACGCGGTCGGGCAGGTCGATCGGCGGATGCGCCACCTCAACGTAGGGCATTTGCCCAAGCAAGTGATGGATGCAATTGAGGCGCGCCTTTTTTTTGTTCACGCCTTCCACGACCCACCATTTCGCTTCGGGAATATGCGTGCGCTCCAGCATGATTTCCTTGGTCTTGGTGTAATCCTCCCAGCGCCGGCGCGATTCGAGGTCCATCGGGCTGAGCTTCCATTGTTTCAGCGGATCGTGAATGCGGCTCAGAAAGCGCGCGTTCTGTTCTTCGTCCGAGATCGAGAACCAGTATTTGATGAGCTGGATGCCGGACCGGGCCAGCATGCGTTCGAACTCGGGCACGGTCTGGAAGAATTCCTCGTACTGGTCGTCGGTACAAAAGCCCATCACGCGCTCGACGCCGGCCCGGTTGTACCAGCTGCGGTCGAACAGCACGATTTCCCCGGCAGCCGGCAGGTGCGGCACGTAGCGCTGGAAATACCATTGGGTGCGCTCGCGGTCGTTCGGCGCGGGCAGGGCGACGACGCGGCAGACCCGCGGATTGAGACGCTGCACGATCCGTTTGATGGCGCCGCCCTTGCCGGCCGCGTCGCGACCCTCGAACACGATGACCACTTTGTGCCCGGTCTGCACCACCCAGTCCTGCAACTTGACCAGTTCGGCCTGCAGGCGGAACAGCTCGCGGAAATACAGGCGCCGTTCTTCCTTGTCCGCTTCGCTGCGCGCGCTCGGCAGCAGGGTATCCGGGTCGAGGTCGCGGTCATCGAGCTCGAGCTCGAGTTCCTCGTCGTAATTGTCCATAATGTCGCGGTGGATGCGCAGCATGGCGCTGCGCTGCAGGTCCAGCTGATCGTACTCTTGCATGGCGAATCCTTCGGTGAAAACCGTGGTGGTGGTCGACCGACTATAAAACGCCCTTGTGACAGGACCATGACGGGCGTCGACCTTACAGCTGGAACCCGACCACCCGCACCAGACCCTCGGCCAGGTCAACCGGCAGCGACGGTTCGCGCGCGACGAAGGGCGTGCCTTGCGCCGCGCGCTGTTCGATCCAGCGGGTCAGCCAGGCAATTTCCTCGGCACCATAAAATGCCACCATCAACTCGAAATTGAGGAACAGGCTGCGACTGTCCAGGTTGGCGGAGCCGCACAGCGCGATGGCGTCGTCGATCAGCACTGCCTTGGCGTGTAGCATGCGCGGAAACAGGATGATCTCGGCGCCGGCGGCGGCCAGGTCGCGCAGGGCGCGGCCGCGCGCCAGGTCGGCCAGGCGGTGGTTCGAGCGCGCCGGCACCAGCAGCGTCACGCGCACCCCGCGCCGGCAAGCCATGCGCCAGGCCACCAGCAGCGCATCGTCGGGGACAAAATAAGGCGTCACGGCGAGGATGCGCGCGCGCGCCTGGAATGCGCCGGCCAGCAGCACTGCATAATAATTTTCTTCGGCGTAATCGGGCCCGCTGGCGACCAATTGGGCCGGGATGTTGCCGGCCGGCGCCGGAGGCGGGGCCGGGCCGGCACGGTGGTGCAGGGCCGCACCGCCCGACTGGCGCCAGTCGCGCTCGAACAGCGCACCCAGCTGCCCGGCCAGGGGACCGCGCACGTCAAAGCTGAGGTCTTCCCACGGCGGGCCGGCGCTGTCGTGGGTGAAGTATTCGTCGGCGATATTGCGCCCGCCACACCACGCGAGCGCATCGTCGCACACCACCAGCTTGCGGTGGTAGCGCAGGTTCAGGCGCGTCTCGAGCCGGTGCCGGCGCCGGGCATGGGCCCAGCGCAAGCAAATGCCGGCGTCCTGCAAGCGTGCCAGCAAGGCCGGGCCGCAGCGCAGCCGGAACAGCGGCTCGACCAGGATGCAGACGCTGACCCCGGCCGCGGTGCGCCGCACCAGCGCGTCGACCACGTCAGCGCCAACGCGGTCGTCCGCCAGGATGAAGGTGGCCAGCACGATGCGCTGCTGCGCGCCGTCCAGCATGGCAAGCAGCGCCGCGTGTGCCGCCGGGCCGTCGGCGTGGAAGTGTACGGTCGCGTTATTCTGCGCCGGCGCCAGGCCGAGTCCCGCCAGCAAGGCGCCGGCCCAGTGCGGCGCCGCAGCGCCGGCGGCCGGCAGCGGCAGCGCGTGCGCCGCTGCCGGTTTCATGATTTTGCGCGCGCCGAACAGCAGAAACAGCGGCACCGCCAGGTACGGCAGCAGTGCGATGGTCACGACCCAGGACAGGGCGGCGGACGGATGGCGCCGCTGTTTGCCGGCGCGGGTGCTCACGACATACAGCAGCAAGCCGCCCAGCACGAACACGCCGTGCGAGACGGCGGCGAGCGCCGCGCCGTATTCGGCTTCCAGGACGTGAGCGTTCAAATGGCGACTCCGGCAGATCAGGGTGAGCGCGCCGGCATGGCCGCGTCACCGATGGCACCAGTGTAACCAGAAATGTGTTGACTGGCCCGGGCGCAGCAAGGCGGGCTCATGCAAATCGCATAGTCCGTGCTACAGTGCAGCGCGACGTGTTTACATATTGCAATAGTGCGCTGTGACCGACGCCGTCATTTCCCCAAGGACTAGCTTGCCCAATCGTTTCATCAAGACCCGCAGCACGGACGCGGCAGCGGCCCTGCGTCAGGGGGTCGTGCGCGCCACGCTCACCATCTGCGCACTGGCGCTGTACTGGCAGCTCGGCATGCAGGATTCGCACAGCCTGACCAAAGCCGCCGCCTTCACACTCATTGCCAACGCCGGGCTGGCCGGGCTGCAGATGCTGGCAGGCCGGCGCAGGCTGGTGGCGCAGGGGGCGCTGCTGCTCAACAGCCTGGTCCTGCTGAATGCAGCGGTCGAAGGCTTCCTGTTCTGGCTGTATGGCCTGGCGCCAAAGAATATCGTGGTTGCCGATGCCATCCTGGGCAGCAACGCCAACGAAGTGCGGGAATTCATCGAGACCTATTGGCCGCACCTCGCTCTGGTGGCGCTGCTGGCGGTGGGAATGGTGGCGCTGCTGTATTGGGCCGAACGCCGCTTCAACACCGTGGCAGGCGCCGCGCCACCAGTCAGGCGGCGTGACCGCATGATCGGCACGGCCTTGCTGGCGCTGTTTATCGCCCTGCATTTCAACGACACCATGGCCGAGGAAAACCCCTTCGTCTATTGGCCGGGCTACTTCACCGATTACCGGACGCAGCGCGATTTCCTGGTCGATGTCCGGCAACAGGTCGCCAGCGCGCTGGTCGAGGCGCAAGCTTACGACACGGCTTATACGGGACCGGCGCAGCAAACCCTGATTTTGGTGCTGGGAGAAAGCGTGAACCGCAGCAATTGGTCGCTGTATGGGTATCCCAGGAACACGACGCCCTTGCTGGACGCGCGGCGCGACCAGATGCTGGTATTTCGCAACGTGCTCTCGTCCGATGCCGCGACGGCCGCGTCCCTGCTGAAAATGCTGACCCCGGCCACGCGCGAACGGCCCGACGCCTGGCTGACCGAACCGAACGTGCTGTCGCTGGCGCGCAATGCCGGCTACCACGTGACGTGGCTGTCCAACCAGGAACAGGGCGACGGGCCGATCCAGATTCTCGCCGAGCATGCGCACGAACAGATCTTTGTGAACAATGGTCATGGGCGCGCTGCCCGCAGCCTGGACGAGCGCGTGCTGCCGCACCTGGAGCGGGTGCTGGCCGGGCCGGCGCCGCGCAAGCTGATCGTGGTCCACATGCAAGGCGCGCACCTGCGCTACGAACTGCGCTATCCGGCGGCTTTCGATGTCTTTTCCGGTGCCGAGGACGCCGTCACCGCGGGCCTCGAATCGGCCGGCCGGCCATTCTGGATCCGTACCGCGCGCAACCAGTACGACAATGCGATGCGCTACACCGACCATGTCCTCGATGCGATCATTCGCCAGGCCGGCGCATCCACGTCGAGCGGCGCCATGTCGGTTTTGTACGTGTCCGATCACGGACAGGAAGTGGGGCATCACAGCAATTTTTCGGGGCACTCCGCAACCCATCCGAGCGGCTACCAGGTGCCGCTGTTGTTGTGGTCGAAAAATGCGCCGCAGCCACCGGCAGCGGCGCGGGCGGTGTTGCAGGGCCACCCCTACCGGACCGACTACATGGACCATACGGTGCTGGGCTTGCTGCACATTCAAAGCTGTTTTTACCAGCCTGAAAACGATGTGTTGAGCAGCCAGTTTATTCTGCCCGGAACGGCGCCGGACGCGCGCCCGGCGCGCCCCGCGCCGCCGTGCAAACTGGCTGGTGCCTAGGCAGGTACTTTCCCTGTCAGCGCCTCACGCTTTGCTGTGCGCGAAATAGTCGCAGATGAAATTGACGAAGGCGCTCACTTTGGTATTGACCAGCCGACGCGAGGCATGCAGCACCCACACTTCGACCGGCGGCTGGCTCGACGCTCCCCATTCGACCAGCCGGCCGGCCAGCAGGTCTTCGGCGACAATGGCGAGCGGCACCATCGCCGCGCCGGCGCCGGCCAACACGGCGTCGCGTATCGACAGCGGCGAGGACAAGCGCATCACCGCGCGCGGATGATACTGGCGGGCGACGCCGTCGCGTGCATCGACGATGGTCCAGCTTGCGCTGTCGACCATTCCGGAGCGCATGACCGCCGGGAATGGCTGGCTATCATCGTGTGGCCGCTGCACACACGGCGCCGCCACCAGCACCAGCGCATTGCGCAGGAAACAGCGGCCGACCAGGTCGTCGTCGGGGCGCGGATTGGCGCGAATGACGATGTCGATCTCGCCATCGCGCAGGTCGACAAAGCCGTCATCGGTGGTCACGTCGAGCAGCACGCCTGGAAAGGCCGCCAGAAACGCCGCCGCCAGCGGGCCCAGCGATACGCTGGCAAATAGTAGCGGCGCACTGATGCGCAGGCGGCCGGTGGGGTGCTGCAGTCCGGCCTGGATGTCCTGCAGGGCATCGCTGATGGCGCCGAGCGGTGCTTCGGTGCGCGCATGCAGTGCGCGTCCTTCTTCGGTGAGCCGCAATGGCCGCGTGCCGCGCTCGATCAGGCGCACGCCCAGACTGTCTTCCAGTTCTCGCACGCGGCGCGACAAGGTCGCTTTGGCGATGGTCGTCGCGCGGCTGGCAGCGCCGAAGCCGCCGTGCCTGGCCACCAGGTTAAAATCCGTGACAGCGGTGAGGTCCATCGTCGTTCCATTTTTGAGACAGGGTGTCGCGATCTTAGCAGCTGTGCGGGCCCGCTTCGTTCGCGTAATATTTATCCCTCGAACATGCGTGAGGAAGCAGATGAAACATACCGGCAATACCATTCTGGTTACGGGAGGCGGCAGCGGCATTGGGCAAGCGCTGGCGCATCGCTGGCACGATGCGGGCAACCACGTCATCATCACCGGCCGCCGCGAGGCGGTGCTGCAAGAGGCCATCGCCGGGCGCGCGCGGATGGCAGCGTATGTCCTCGACGTCACGGACGACGGCGCCGTGGATGCATTCGTACAACTGGTGCTCGCCCAACATCCCCGCCTCAACATCCTGGTCAACAATGCCGGTATTTACAGCCCCGAGAGGGTCACCATGCGGCGCGACCTCGCAGCCGCCGGGCGCATGATCGCGACCAATCTGCTGGGGCCGATTCGCATGACGAACGCCCTGATCGACCATCTGGGTGCACAGCCAGACGCGGCGCTCATCAACGTGTCATCCGGACTGGCCTTCGTTCCCTATCCGGCCGCGCCCACGTACAGCGCGACCAAGGCGGCCATGCATTCGTATACGGCGGCGCTGCGTCCGCTCCTGGCGGGCAGCGTCGAGGTGATCGAGATCGTGCCGCCACAGGTGCAGACGGAACTGGCGCCGGGCCAGTCGCTCGACCCGAACAGTATGCCGCTCGCGGCGTTTGCCGATGAGGTCATGGCGCTGCTGCACGCGGCGGACACGCCCGCGGAAGTGTGCGTGGAAGGTGTGCGCTACTTCCGCGAGGCCGAGGCCAATGGGCAGTTCGGCACCGCGCTGCAGATGCTGGCGCAGTACAGCTGAGGACGGCGTCTGCCGTCAAAAGCCCTTGCTGACCGTCATCCACGCGCGCACTGACGACTGTGCTCCGACGATGACCGGGGCGTTGCCGATCGGCGTGGCCAGCGACAGGTTGGCGCGCCACGCGTCCGGGCCGTTCCACGCCAGGCCGACGCCGGCGCCCGACAGCCGGGCGTGGTTTGTGCCGGCCGTCCAGGTATCGTGGTTGATGGTGACACGCGCGCTGTCGATGAAGGCGCTGGCCTGCAAGGCGCCGACGCCAAGCTGGCCCAGATCGTGGCGCAGCTCCGCCGACGCGATGTAGCCAGTGTCGCCTGACACCGCGCCGATGTCGTAGGCGCGCACGGAATACGGGCCGCCCACGGTCATTTTTTCGGCCGAGTCGAGGTTGGCGTTGGCCCACTGCACGCCGAGATTCAGGAACAGGGTGTCGCGCGCACCCAGGCGCTGCAGGCGCGAGGCATTCGCATTCCACTTCGAGAAGCTGCCGCGCGTGCGCGCCGTGGCGGCGTCGAGCTGTGCGGCGGCGCTGTCGTCGAAGCCGGTGCGTCCGCGCGTCCAGCCCAGGCTCCAGGCGTTGACGGCGCCGCCCAGCAGTTCCTCGCGCAGGTCGCCGTTCAGGCTCAGTACCCAGTTGTCCAGGTGGCGGTCGGTGCGGACATCGAGCACGCCGATGTGGTCGCGCAAGCGCTTGGCGTCGTACTGGAACTGGGCGTACAGGTTGGCCTCCCGGCTACGCAGCAGCGCTTGCTTGACCCAAGCACTGCTGACGCCGGCCATGCCGTACGGGTCGAGGCTCTCGACCTCGCCGTGCAGGTCGTAATGGACGCGCGAATAGGCGATGCCGGCCCGGGTGCCCTGGCCGCTCAGCAATGTTTCGTAGCCCAGCCTGCCGTAGGTCATGCCCCTGAAGGTGGAAAGGACGCTGGCGTCCAGAACGTCGCCACGGTGCAGCCCATTGGTGACGTACAGGGTCGTGCCCAGGCGCATGCGGCCGATGTAGCGGTTGCCACCATTGTCGAGCGTCAGGTTGGCGAAGGTGGTCGGGGCGGCACGGGTGGCGACGGTGAAGTCGGCCGCGCCCACCGCGGCGCCGGGTTTGATCAGCGCTTGCACCGCCACGCCCGGCACGTCAGACAGCAGCAGCAGGGCGCGGTCGAGTGGGTCGCCTGCGATGGGCTGGCCCGGCTGCAGCCCGGCCAGGATGGCCACCAGGAGCGGATTGCCGACCTGGCTACTGTTGTCCAGTTTGATCGCGCCGTAGTTCGCTTCGACCACCTGGATCACGACCTGGCCCGCCTGGATGCTTTGTGCCGGCACCACGGCCCGGCTCAGTGGATAGCCACGCTCGCGGTAATACGCGGTGATGCGCGCGGCCAGCTGTTCGAGCTGGGGCAGGGTGACGGTGCTGCCTTCGGCGCTGGCCACCAGCGCGTGCAGCACCTCGGTGGAGAATGCCGTGTTGCCGACGATGCGGATGGCTTTCAGGGCGAACGGTTGCGAGGCCGGCAAATTGGTGGCGCTAGCGGCGTCGATCTGGAGCGCCGGACGGCCGGGCTGTGGCGCGGGCGGGCGCGCCGGCTGTTGCTGCTGCAGGATCGTACCCGCGTTCGGGACCGCCTGGTAAGCGTGCGCCTGGAGTGACGCGGCCAGCAAGGCTGCGACAAGGGGGGGCGTGGACAGGGGTTTCATGGATCGCATCATTGTGGGCTGTTGTTGGCCAGGGCCGGCAGTTGCATGCCGCCGTCCACGATTTGAAGCAGCGGGGCGCCTGGGCCGGCGCCGAAGCGCGTGTTAATCAGGGTACTGCGGGCCGGCGCTGCGGGTTTTTCTTCCGGCGCAGGGGTGGGCGCGCTACCGACCTCGTTGGCCGTCGACGACAGGATCAGGGCCTGCGGCTGTGCGCTCGTTTGCGGCGCCAGGACCGTCGACTGGACCTCGTTGACCGTCGACGACAGAATCAGGGCCTGCGGCTGTGCGCTCGTTTGCGGCGCCAGGACCGTCGACTGGACCTGGGCGACGGCGGCGCGCACCTCTGGTATCACCACCGGCACCACCGGCAGCGCCACGATGCTGGCCAGCGCCGTGGCCTGGTCGACGATCGCGTAGTTGCCGGCGTCGGCACCACCATAGACATTGCTGAGATTGACGGTTTTGCCGGCGCCGGCGCTGGCATCGCTGAATGCACCGGTGGACACCACGCTGAGGCTGTCCGCGCCAAGCTTGCCGGCCAGGTTCACGGCGGCCGTGCTGACGGTGGCCGCCGTGGTGCCGTCGAACGGTTTGTCGCTGGCGCTGATGCCGCTCACGACCAGCGGCGCCGGCGTGATGGTGGCGCGCAGGCCGACCGGTGCGACGACGTCGTAGTTGGCGGCGTCCGTGCCGGCCAGCGTGTAGCCGCTCACCTGCACCTGTTTGGCGGCGCCCACGTTCTTGTCGGCGAACGTGGCGCGCGCGGCGCCGCTCAGCGTCACCGCATCGGCGCCGAATGGCGTGACGGCCGCGGTGCCGCCCAACGTGGCGGCGCTGCTGCCGTCGTACACCTTGTTGCTGGCAGTGATGCCTGTCACGGCGAGGGAGGCTTTGCCGATGTCGGCGCGCAGGTTTTGCGGCTGCAGGATCAGATAATTGACGGCGTCGGTGCCGGTCAATGCGAACCCGCTGGCGGTCACCAGTTTGGCGGCGCCCGCGTTCTTGTCGGCGAACGTGCCGCTGCCATTACCGGTGACGCCGACCACGTCGCCTGCAAGGCCTGTGACGCTGGCGTTGCCGCCCAGCGTCGCGGTGGCCGTGCCGTCATAGGTTTTAGCGGCGGCCGTGACGCCGGATACGGCCAGGCTGGCGCGCGCGATGTCGGCGCTCAGACCGGCTGGCAGCACCAGTTTGTAGTTGCCGGCGTCCGGGCCCGCCAGCGTGTAGTCGCCGACCGTCACAGCCTTTGCGATGCCGACGTTCTTGTCAGCAAAGCTGGCGCTGCCGGCGCCGGCCAGGTTGACGACGTCGCCGCCCAGCGCCGCCACGGCGGCGCTGCCGGACAGGGTTGCCGTGACGCTGGCGTCGTAGGTCTTGCTGTTGGCGGTGAGGCCGGTCAGCGCCAGATTGGCCTGGGCGATGCTGGCCGTCAGCCCGGCAGGCGGGACGAGGTTGTAATTGCCGGCGTCAAGGCCGGTCAAGGTGTAGCCAGTGACGGTCACGGCCTTGCTGGTGCCAACGTTCTTGTTGGCGAACGTAGCGGCGCCGGAGCCGGTCACATTCACCACGTCGCTGCCGATCGCGGTCACGCTGGCGCCGCCGCTCAGCGTGGCGGTATTGTTCGCGTCATAGACCTTGTCGAGCGCCGTGATGCCGGTCAGCGCCAGGTTGGCCTGGGTGATACTGGCCGTGAGGCCGGCCGGCTGCGTGATGGTGTAGTTGCCAGCATCCGTGCCGCTCAGGGTGTAGCCGGTGACGGTGACGGGCTTGCTGGTGCCGACGTTCTTGTCGGCAAAGCTTGCCGAACCGGCGCCGGCGACACTGACGACGTCGCTGCCGAAGCCGCTGACGCTGGCGCTGCCGGCGAGCGTGGCGGCAGTGCTGGCGTCGTAGGTTTTACCGGCGGCGGAAACGCCCGTCACCGCCAGATTGGCCTGGCTGATGGTGGCGGACAGGCCGGTTGGCGCGACGATGGCATAGTTGGCGGCGTCAAGGCCGGCCAACGTGTAGCCGGTGACGGTAACAGGTTTGCTGGCGCCAACATTCTTGTTGTTGAAGGCGCCGGCGCCGGTGCCGGCGACGGTGACGACATCGCTACCGAAGGCGGCCACGCCGGCAGTGCCGGAGAGGGTCGCGGCGACGCTGGCGTCGTAGGTCTTGTTGTTGGCGGTGAGGCCCGTCAACGCCAGATTGGCCTGGGCGATGCTGGCCGTCAGCCCGGCAGGCTGGATCAGGTTGTAATTGCCGGCGTCAGTGCCAGTCAAGGTGTAGCCGGTGACGGTCACGGGCTTGCTGCTGCCGACGTTCTTGTTGGCAAAGCTGGCCGATCCGGCGCCGGTGACGCTGACCACGTCGCTGCCGAGGGCGCTGACGCTGGCGCTGCCGGCGAGCGTGGCGGTATTGGCCGCATCATAGGTTTTGTCGAGCGCCGTGATGCCGGTCAGCGCCAGGTTGGCCTGGCTGATGCTGGCCGTGAGGCCGGCCGGCTGCGTGATGGTGTAGTTGCCAGCATCCGTGCCGCTCAGGGTGTAGCCGGTGACGGTGACGGGCTTGCTGGTGCCGACATTCTTGTCGGCATAGTTGGCCGACCCGGTGCCGGCGACACTGACGACGTCGCTGCCGAAGCCGCTGACGCTGGCGCTGCCGGCGAGCATGGCGGTAGTGCTGGCGTCGTAGGTTTTACCGGCGGCGGAAACGCCCGTCACCGCCAGATTGGCCTGGCTGATCGTGGCGGACAGGCCGGTTGGCTGGACGATGGCGTAGTTGGCGGCATCGGCCCCGGCCAGTGTGTAGCCGGTGACCGTGACGGGCTTACTGGCGCCAACATTCTTGTCGTTGAAGGCGCCGGCGCCGGTGCCGGCCACAGTGACGACATCGCTACCGAAGGTGGCCACGCTGGCAGTGCCGGAGAGGGTCGCGGCGACGCTGGCGTCGTAGGTCTTGCTGTTAGCGGTAAGGCCCGTCAACGCCAGATTGGCCTGGGCGATGCTGGCCGTCAGCCCGGCAGGCTGGATCAGGTTGTAATTGCCGGCGTCAGTGCCAGTCAAGGTGTAGCCGGTGACGGTGACGGGCTTGCTGCTGCCGACGTTCTTGTTGGCAAAGCTGGCCGATCCGGCGCCGGTGACCCTGACCACGTCGCTGCCGAGGGCGCTGACGCTGGCGCTGCCGGCGAGCGTGGCGGTATTGGCCGCATCATAGGTTTTGTCGAGCGCCGTGATGCCGGTCAGCGCCAGGTTGGCCTGGCTGATGCTGGCCGTGAGGCCGGCCGGCTGCGTGATGGTGTAGTTGCCAGCATCCGTGCCGCTCAGGGTGTAGCCGGTGACGGTGACGGGCTTGCTGGTGCCGACATTCTTGTCGGCATAGTTGGCCGACCCGGTGCCGGCGACACTGACGACGTCGCTGCCGAAGCCGCTGACGCTGGCGCTGCCGGCGAGCATGGCGGTAGTGCTGGCGTCGTAGGTTTTACCGGCGGCGGAAACGCCCGTCACCGCCAGATTGGCTTGGCTGATCGTGGCGGACAGGCCGGTTGGCTGGACGATGGCGTAGTTGGCGGCATCGGTCCCGGCCAGTGTGTAGCCGGTGACCGTGACGGGCTTACTTGCGCCAACATTCTTGTCGTTGAAGGCGGCGGCGCCGGTGCCGCTTACGTTGACGACATCGCTACCGAAGGCCGCTGCGCTGGCAGTGCCGCTCAGCGTGGCGGTATTGTTCGCGTCATAGGTCTTGTTTAGCGCCACGATGCCGGTCAGCGCCAGATTCGCCTGGGCGATGCTGGCCGTCAGCCCGGCAGGCTGTAGCAGGTTGTAATTGCCGGCGTCAGTGCCGGTTAAAGTGTAGCCGGTGACGGTGACCGGCTTGCTGCTGCCGACGTTCTTGTCGGCAAAGCTGGCTGATCCGGCGCCGGTGACGCTGACGACGTCGCTGCCGATGGCGCTCACGCTGGCGCTGCCGGCGAGTGCGGCGCTATTGTTCGCGTCATAGGTCTTATCGAGCGCTGCGATGCCTGTTAGCGCCAGGTTGGCCTGGCTGATGCTTGCCGTCAGTCCGGCCGGCTGCGTGATGCTGTAGTTGGCTGCATCCGTGCCGCTCAGGCTGTAGCCGGTGACGGTAACGGCTTTGTTGGTGCCGACATTCTTGTTGGCAAAGCTGGCCGACCCGGTGCCGGTCACGCTGACCACGTCGGCGCCGATGGCGCTGACGCTGGCGCTGCCAGTGAGGGTGGCGGCGTTGCTGGCGTCATAGATTTTACCGCTGGCGGAGAGGCCCGTCACCGCAAGCGTGGCCTGCGTGATGTTGGCGGACACGCCGGTTGGCTGGACGATGGCGTAGTTGGCGGCATCGGTCCCGGCCAGTGTGTAGCCGGTGACCGTGACGTGCTTACTTGCGCCAACATTCTTGTCGTTGAAGGCGGCGGCGCCGGTGCCGCTTATGTTGACGACATCGCTACCGTAGGCCGCTGCGCTGGCAGTGCCGCTCAGCGTGGCGGTATTGTTCGCGTCATAGGTCTTGTTTAGCGCCACGATGCCGGTCAGCGCCAGATTCGCCTGGGCGATGCTGGCCGTCAGCCCGGCAGGCTGTAGCAGGTTGTAATTGCCGGCGTCAGTGCCGGTTAAAGTGTAGCCGGTGACGGTGACCGGCTTGCTGCTGCCGACGTTCTTGTTGGCAAAGCTGGCTGATCCGGCGCCGGTGACGCTGACGACGTCGCTGCCGATGGCGCTCACGCTGGCGCTGCCGGCGAG